>NZ_VDDD01000019.1 GCF_006151785.1 Paracoccus marcusii | reverse complement strand
ATATCCATAATCAGAGGTGGCTCACTTCTCGATGGAAAACCCGGCTCAGTTCTGGGTGGAAATCAACAGTCAGCCTCCACGGAGAGATCCGGTTCCTCCCACGCGCAAGCGCGCGGGTCCCTCCCAATTTCACCGCTCCAGCCCCGTGTGTCAGATCACCGTCCGGCCGCAGGTCGGGCTGCGCCCACCCTGCTTTGCCCTTCGAATGACATCAGGTCATCCAAAGTGAAACGCAGGGATGGCTTCGCCACTGGCGGAACAGGAAGGAGCGGGCGGGGAAGCTGGACCACCAAAAAGGCAAAGCCGTGATACAAACGGAAATTTTGCTTGGTATTCACGAAAGGAAAAATGGTGCACCCGGAGCGATTCGAACGCCCGACCCCCAGATTCGTAGTCTGGTGCTCTATCCAGCTGAGCTACGGGTGCAACATGCGGTGGGAATTAGCGGCCACGCCGGGGGGATGCAAGGGCGAAAAGACAAAAAGATGACTCCTTTTTGGCAAATTGTCCTTCAGCGCGCCGCAGCATCGGCGCGGACCGACAGATCGGCCATCCCGCGGGGGATGTGGATGCAGAACTGGCTGCCCTCGGCATCGCTGCGCAGCAGGATCAGCCGGCCCCCGTGCCCACGCACCAGATCGGCCGCGATCGTCAGACCCAAGCCCGTGCCCCCGCGGCGCGTGCTGCCTGTGAAGGGCTTGAACAGGTATTCGCGCGCCTTGTCCGGCAGGCCCGGTCCCGAATCGCACACCTTGATCCACCAATCGCTCTCTGCCTCGCCGGCGCCGATCTCGACCGTGCCGGGGCCGCCGGTCGCCTCGATCGCCTGGCGGGCATTGCGGGCCAGGTTGGCCAGCACGCGGTACAGCTGATCGCGATCGGCGCGGATCACAAGGCTGGGGGGAATGTCGGTCAGGAACTCGACCCGCCCTGCCGCCTCCCCTGCCAGGGTCTCGGCCTCAATCACCTCGGCGGCCAGCTGCGCCAGGTTGAAGCGTGACAGCGTCGGCGCAGGCTCCTCGGCCTTGCCGAAGGCCAGCGTCGTCTCGCACAGGTTCACGGCGCGGGTGATCGAATTGACCAGCTTGGGCGCGGCGCGGCGCACCTTGGGGTCGGCGCTGTCCTCCAGACGGTCGGCAAAGATCTGTGCGGTGGTCAGGATGTTGCGCAGGTCGTGGCTGATCTTTGCGATCGCCTGGCCCAGCTGTGCCATGCGCTCCTTCTGCTTGAGGGAGGATGTCACGGTCTGCTGCATCGACTGCAGGGCGGTCTCGGCCTCGCGGAGTTCCGCAAGGCGCGCGTCGGGGATGATGATGTGGCGGCTGTCCTCGGGCGCGCTGGCATAGGCGGACATGTGGGTGATCACGCGGCGGATCGGCACGAGGATCATCCGTTGCGCGGCTGTGAACAGCAGGACCGCCGTCAGGATCGAGAACGCGGCCGATACCGCCAGCAGGCGCAGGCCGTAGTCGATCATCGCCTGACGCAGGGGCGCGGTCTCCATGGTGATCTCGATCAGCTGGCCCGCCTGATTCACCGGTGCGCCGATGACGCGGATCACGCGATTCTGTCGGTCGGCCAACGCCCGCAGCGAATCGCCTATCGTGTGCAGCACACCTTCGGACCGCAGATCATACGTCGCGGCGATCGGGCCCGGGATGGGCGACGACAGGACCAGCTGGCGCACGTCGTTGCGCCGCAGCACGACGTTGAACACGCCGGCCGTCTGCAGCAGCTCGGCCTCCAGATCCAGGGCGATCGATTCGTCGGTGGCCAGCAGGGCCAGGCTGGCGATCTGCGCCCGTTCAAGCCGGCTCTCCAGATAGTCCAGCCGGAAGCCCGCCAAGGATGGCAGCAGGATGAACAGCTCTGCCAGGATGACGAACATGGTTGTCAGCGCGGCGAATCGGCCAGAGATCGTGTTCAGTCGCATCGTGTCCGGGTTATGGTGTCGCGGGCCGGACTTGTCAGCCAAGCGATTGCGGGTTTGCACATCAAACGAATGTGATCGTGACCCGGTTCCCGGACCGATTGGCCCGTGATTTACCGGTTTGGATGGTTGACGTGGGCCTGCGGGTCCACTATCCAGCGGGCTTCGAACAACCGGCGTCGTGGCGCAGGGCAGTCTTCTGCAATCTGCCCCGTCCCGATCCGCCCCGCAAGAACCGACCCGGAGACTGATCATGAAGCGCACCTTCCAACCGTCGAACCTCGTTCGTGCGCGCCGTCACGGCTTCCGCGCCCGCATGGCCACCAAAGGCGGCCGTCTGGTGCTGAACCGCCGCCGCGCCAAGGGCCGCAAGCGTCTGTCGGCCTGATCATTCGTGATCCTGCCGGCGGTCACGACCGCCACGTAAAGGCTTTCGACATGCCGCCTCTGCCCCATCCTGCTGAAGTTCAGCCAAGGGATGTCGGCACGGCGGCATTTCGCATGCCGCCCGTCCTGCAGAAACGCGCCGATTTCCTGGCCGCCGCCCGTGCGCGCCGTCAGGGAATGCCGGGCTTCCTGCTGCAGGCCCGCAGGCGGGACGATGACGGCCCGGCACGGATCGGATTTACCTGCTCCAAGAAGATCGGCAATGCCGTGGCCCGCAATCGCGCCAAGCGGCGCCTGCGCGAGGTCGCCCGCCTTGGGCTGGGCGATCTGGGTCATGCCGGATGGGACTATGTCCTGGTCGGACGCCCCGAAGCGACCATCGCCCGGCCCTTTGCCGATCTGCAGGGCGATTTCGCGCGCGCCATGGCCAAGATCCACGCATGAGCCCGCTGGCGCGCCTTGTCGCGCTGCCGGTGCGCGGCTATCGGCTGCTGGCCTCTCCTTGGGTCGGGCATGGCTGCCGGTTCCAGCCGACCTGTTCGGCCTATGCGCTGGATGCGCTGGCCCGCCACGGCGCCCTGCGCGGCAGCTGGCTGGCCCTGCGCCGCATCGGGCGCTGTCATCCCTGGGGCGGGCACGGCTATGACCCGGTGCCCGGCGCCGATCCCGACAATGAAAGGGCCCGCGATGCTGGACGACGCTGACACCACCGAGATCCACCCCCTGTTCGCGGGCGCCCCCCAGGGGACCGAGTTCCGCAAGCTGCGCAAGCGGCTGGTCCGCGAGACCCGCGCCGCGATCGAGGATTACGCGATGGTCCGCCCCGGCGACCGCTGGCTGGTGTGCCTATCGGGCGGCAAGGACAGCTATACCCTGCTGGCGATCCTGCACGAGCTGCAGTGGCGCGGCCTGCTGCCGGTCGAGCTGCTGGCCTGCAACCTGGACCAGGGGCAGCCCAACTTTCCGGCCACGGTGCTGCCCGAGTTCCTAAAGGCGCGCGGCGTGCCGCACCGGATCGAATACCAGGACACCTATTCCATCGTGAAGGAGAAGGTCCCGGCAGGCCGCACCTATTGCGCGCTGTGTTCGCGTCTGCGCCGCGGCAACCTGTACCGCATCGCGCGCGAGGAGGGCTGTTCCGCCGTCGTGCTGGGCCATCACCGCGACGACATGCTGGAGACGTTCTTCATGAACCTGTTCCATGGCGGTCGCCTGGCCACCATGCCGCCGAAGCTGCTGAATGAGGATGGCGACCTGACCGTCCTGCGCCCGCTGGCCTATGTGGCCGAGGACGATTGCGACCGCTTTTCGCGGGCGATGAACTATCCCATCATCCCCTGCGATCTGTGCGGAAGCCAGGAAGGGCTGCAGCGCGTCCAGGTGAAACGCATGCTGGACGAATGGGAGGCGCGTACGCCCGGACGACGGCAGGTGATGTTCCGGTCGCTGATGAATGTCCGGCCGTCGCACCTGCTGGATACTGAACTATTCGATTTTTCCGCGATTTTCCCGCCCGAACAGGGTGATAAGCCCGCCCTTCCGCCGATCCTGCGCGATCTGGCCAGGGAACATTAACGGTACGACAAGCAATTTGATCTATTCCTGACCCCGGTGATTCCGTGAAAGGTCCGGTATGTCAAAGAATGCGAACCGCTTGTTCTCGCCCCTCCGCAGGCTGCTTGGCGGCGCCAAGCGGGGTCAGGACCTGTCCCGCAGCCTGCTGCTGATGCGGCTGGAGAACACCGAAGCCCTGGGCAACATCCTGGACAAGGCCGCGATGGGGCACCTGATGGTGCAGCTGTCGATGACCCTGGGTGGCGCGGTGCGTCCCTATGATCCGGTGCAGGTGCTGGCGCCCGGCCTGTTCGCCTTCGTGCTGCGCGACCGGACCGACCGCGACGCGCTGCAGGTCGCGCGCAGGCTGCACCAGCAGGGACAGACGCCCGTCGCCCTGTCGGGCCAGCAGCTCACCCCGGTGATGACCGGCGTTCTGATCCACGCCACGACCCCCGACCTGCCCTCAATCACCGCGCTGGTCGACAATGCCCGCCAGCGGATGAACCTGGTCGAGGATTGCGCCCTGGGCCAGCTGCGCCTCTATCCCTACGACCCTGCCCTGTCCGGGCCGGGCCTGATCGCGACCGTCAGCGACGCCGTGGTCGCGGCGCAGATGGAGGCATGGTTCCAGCCGCAGGTGTGCTGCAATTCCGGCCAGATCACCGGGTTCGAGGCGCTGGCCCGCTGGAACCACCCGACCCGCGGCATCCTTGCCCCGGGGGTGTTCCTGCCGCACATGTCGCCTGCCGATCACAACACCCTGACGCTGTTCATGCTGGCGCAGTCCATGGCCGCGCTGAAGACCTGGGACAAGGCCGGGTTCGACGTGCCGACCGTGTCGATCAACATCTCGAACTGCGAACTGTCGGACCGCGGTTTTGCCGACTGCCTGCTGTGGGAGCTGGATCGCCACGAGATCTCTCCACGCCGCCTGGTGGTCGAGGTACTGGAAAGCGTCGGCCCCGTCACCAGCAGCGGAGAGACCCGCGAGAACCTGCGCAAGCTGGCCGAGGCAGGCTGCCAGATCGACCTGGACGATTTCGGCACCGGCTATGCCAGCCTGGACGCGATCCGACAGTTCGGCATCAACCGCATCAAGATCGACCGCAGCTTTGTCACCGCCTGCGACATCGACAACGGCCAGCAGCGGATGATCCTGGCGATCCTGGCCCTGGCCGAGCGGTTGGGCATCGCGGCCTTGGCCGAAGGGGTTGAAACCCGCGAGGAATACGCGTTCCTGGCGCAGATGGGCTGCGACGAAGTCCAGGGCTATGCTATCGCCCGGCCCATGCCGCTGACGAAAAGCCTCGACTTCCTGGCCGGCCACGCGGACGCCGCGGCGCGCCTTCCCACGATCGGCCTGCGCGGCTGACATCCGCCCCACTGACCCGCGCCCCGCGGTCGCACGCGCGGGGCGTTTCGGCGAATTCCCTTGCATTCCTGCGTCAAATGGCAAATCCGCTTGACCTTTGGGGGTGCGTTCTGTTGAACCGCCCAGACTGACGCGATGACGGTGGTGACGGAATGGAAGACAACAACCGCAATTTGATCCTGGCAACGGTCCTGTCGTTTCTGGTGATCCTGGTATGGTATACGGTCTTCGCCCCCGAACCCGTCTCCGACCAGCCCTCGGGGCAGCCGCTGACGGAACAGGTCGTGGGCGACCAGCCGCTGGCCACCCCCGGAACGGAAGCGGCCATGACGGCCCCCGCCGACCTGGCGGCCGAGCCGGATGCCGCAGAACCCGCCGGTCGGGTCGCGATCCAGTCGTCGGCGCTGTCGGGGTCCATTTCGCTGGCCGGCGGTCGCATCGACGACCTTCTGCTGACCCGCTATCAGGAAACCCGCGACGAGGGGTCTCCGGACGTGCGACTGCTGACGCCGTCCAGCGCGACGGCCGATGACAGCATTCCCGTCGACAGCGCCCAGTACAAACCCTATTACGCCGTCTATGGCTGGACCCCCGGTCCGGGCGTGGATGCAAGCCTGGTTCCGAACCCCGCGACCGTCTGGACGCTGGAATCGGGCGAGACGCTGTCCCCCGGTCAGCCGGTGACGCTGGCATGGGACAACGGCGCGGGCCAGATCTTCCGCCGGACCTTCGCGCTGGACGACAACTATCTGTTCACCGTCGGCCAGAGCCTGCAGAACAACGGCGATGCGGCGTTCTCGGCCGCGCCCTACGGCATCATCGCGCGCCATGGCCGCCCCGACACCCAGAACAACTTCATCCTGCACGAGGGCGTGGTCGGCATGGTCGACGGCACCCTGGTCGAGATGAAATACGACGACGTCGCGGAACTGGACCCGATCGACCGCGAAGGCCGGGCCGAGGTCTATAACGTCACCGGCAACGGCTGGATCGGTTTCACCGACAAGTACTGGATGTCTTCGCTGGCCCCCGCGCCCGGCCAGGCCTTCACCGCGGTCGTGAAATACGCCGACGGCGCCGACATCTATCAGACCGAGGCCCGCTTCCCGATGCAGACGGTGGAGCCAGGCACCCAGCTGAGCGCGGACAGCTACCTGTTCGCCGGCGCCAAGGTCTGGGAGGTCATCCGCGGCTATGAGGAGACCCCCGGCATCCAGCGCTTCGTCGATTCGATCGACTGGGGCTGGTTCTACTTCCTGACCAAGCCGATCTTCCAGCTGCTGCACTGGCTGCACGGCATCATCGGCAACATGGGCTGGGCGATCATCGCGCTGACCTTCGTGCTGAAGACGCTGGTCTTCCCGCTGGCGCGCAAGTCCTACATCTCGATGGCGAAGATGAAGGAGCTGCAGCCGCAGATGGAGGAGATCAAGGCGCGCACCGGTGACGACCGGATGAAGTTCCAGAAGGAAGTGATGGAGCTCTACAAGCGGGAAAAGGTGAACCCTGCCGCGGGCTGCCTGCCGATCCTGCTGCAGATCCCGATCTTCTTCTCGCTCTACAAGGTGATCTTCGTCACCATCGAACTGCGCCATGCACCGTGGTTCGGCTGGATCCAGGATCTGTCCGCACCCGACCCGTCCAGCCTGCTGAACCTCTATGGCCTGCTGCCCTATGGCGTGCCGGCACAGGGGACGCTGCTGCACTCGGTCACGCTGCCCGCGCTGGCGATTGCCCTGGGCATCAGCATGTGGATGCAGCAGCGTCTGAACCCGGCCCCCACGGACGCCGCGCAGAAGATGATCTTTGCTTGGATGCCGTGGATCTTCATGTTCATGCTGGGCGGCTTCGCCTCGGGTCTGGTGCTGTACTGGATCACCAACAACGTGATCACGATCCTGCAGCAGTACACGATCATGTCGATGCACGGGCACCGTCCGGACCTGTTCGGCAACATCAAGTCGTCGATGCCCACGCGCAAGCGTCCCGGCAACAAGCCCGGCGCAGGAAAGTGACCGCGCATCTGGCCCTGATCCGCCGCCATCCGATCAAGTCGGTCGGCGGAGAGGGGCTGGAGCAGGTCACCCTGCAGACCGGCCGTCGCCTGCCCGGCGATCGTGAATGGGCGGTGCTGACAGAGGCCGGTGAACGCCACGCCTTGGCCCACCAGACCGACGGACAGCCGGATCGTTGGCTGCCCAAATCCTGCTTCCTGCGCGGCGTCGTCTCGGCCGACCTGCAGGCCATCGTCGGCGGGTGGCGGGACGGCATGCTGCACCTGTCCCACCCGCGGGCTGGCACGCTGGTGCTGGATCCTGCCACCCAGGGACAGCAGTTGATCGATTGGTTGCGCCCGCTTTGGCCGACCGATGCCCCTGCCCCCACCCGGCTGGTGCATGGAGCGGCCGTCTGGACCGATCAGAAGCGGCCCTTTGTGTCCATCCTGTCCCTGTCCAGCCTCGCCCATCTGGAAGCTCAATGCGGCCAGGCCTTCGGCACGCATCGGTGGCGCGGCAACCTGTGGGTCGATGGCTGGGCGCCCTTTGCGGAGCGCGACCTGATCGGCCGCACCATCCGCATCGGCGCGGCAGAACTGCGGGTCACCGACCATGTCGGCCGCTGCGACGCCACCAGCGCGGATACCGACAGCGGGACGCGCGATATCGACATGGTCCAGACGCTGGACCGGCTTTACGGCCACACCGATTTCGGCATCTTCGCCGAGGTTGTCACCGGCGGTCCGGTCCGCCTGCAAGATCAGGTCCACGCATGAAAGTCGCCTTTCCCACCGCCCCCGATCCCGAAGCCTCCAAGGCAGAGCAGGCTCGCCTGCTGTTCGCGGGGCCGGTCGATTTCGTCAAGGGCGTCGTCCACATGGACGGCCTGCCGCCACCGAACCGTCCCGAAGTCTGCTTTGCGGGCCGATCGAACGTGGGCAAGTCCAGCCTGATCAACGCGCTGACCGGCCGCAAGGGGCTGGCCCGCGCGTCGAACACGCCGGGCCGCACGCAAGAGATCAACTATTTCGCCCTGGGCGAGCACTCCTATCTGGTCGACCTTCCGGGCTATGGCTTTGCCAAGGCCCCCGTCGCCGTCGTCGCGAAATGGCAGGCGCTGCTGAAATCCTACCTGGCCGGGCGTCAGACCCTGCGCCGCGCGTTCTGCCTGATCGATTCGCGCCATGGCGTGAAGGATGTCGACCACGAGATCATGACCCTGCTGGACCGGTCCGCGGTGCCGTTCCAAGTGGTGATGACCAAGACCGACAAGCTGGGCCCGAACGCCCTGGCCCCGGTCCTGGACCAGGTGCGCGAAGCGTTGCAGAAACACCCTGCCGCCTATCCGGAACTGGTCGTCACCAGCTCCGAAAAGAACCAGGGCATCGCCACGCTGCGCGCGATCATCGCCGGGCTGGACTGATCGGCGCATGCGTCCTAGGGTCCGCCCCGTCAGATCGGGGCCCCAAGGATGAGAACACAGAACATGAACCGTGACTGGATCGCCACCGCACGCACCCTATCCGAAGCCCTGCCCTATCTGCAGCGCTATTCCGGGGCGGTCGTCGTGGTCAAGTTCGGCGGCAACGCCATGGGCGACGACGAGGCGATGGCCGAATTCGCCCGCGACGTCGTGCTGATGAAGCAGGTCGGCATGAACCCGGTCGTCTGCCATGGTGGCGGGCCGATGATCAACGACCTGCTGGGTCGCCTTGGCATCGAGAGCCGCTTTGTCCGCGGCAAGCGCGTCACCACCAAGGAGACCGTCGAGGTGGTCGAGATGGTGCTGTCCGGCTTGGTGAACAAGCGCATCGTCCAGGCGATCAATGACGCGGGCGGCCGCGCAGTCGGCATCTCGGGCAAGGACGACGACATGATGGTGTGCGAGGCCGACGACCCGGAACTGGGTTTCGTCGGTCGCCCAGTCGAGATGAACGTCCAGATCATTCGCGACCTGTATACCGCCGGGATGATCCCGGTCATCGCCCCCGTCGCCACCGGCATGGAGGATAACGAGACCTTCAACGTCAACGGCGACACCGCGGCGGGGGCCATCGCCGGCGCGCTCAAGGCCGACCGCCTGCTGCTTTTGACCGATGTCGCGGGCGTCAAGGACGCGACCGGCCAGGTGGTCACGCAGCTGCATCCCGACCAGGTCCGCGCGATGATCGCCGACGGCCAGATCGCCGGCGGCATGATCCCCAAGACCGAGACCGCGCTGAAGGCGCTGGACGACGGGGTGCGCGCGGTGGTGATCCTGGACGGACGCGTGCCCAACGCCTGCCTGCTGGAGCTGTTCACCGAACACGGCGCCGGATCGCTGATCCGGACCACCGAACCGCGCGTGACCCCGCGCGGCCTGCGTCAGGTCGCCAGCAGCCTGTGATCGGGGCATGGCGAAGGGCGCTTGCCCCTTCGCCAGCGCCTGTGGCAGGCTGCCGAAACCGACAGCATGGCACAAAGAGGCAGCATTTCCATGACCCCACTTGGACACAGACGCCTGATCCTGACACGTCATGCGAAATCGGCCTGGGACGATCCCACCCTGGACGATCACGACCGGCCACTGAACGATCGCGGTCGCCGGTCCGCGCGCGCCTTGGGCGACTGGCTGGCCAGCCGCGGGTATGAACCCGAGGAGGTCCTGTGTTCGTCCTCGGCCCGCACGCAGGAAACCTGGGCAGTAATCGCCGGTGCCCCCCTCGAGGTACGGCCGCTGATGCGGATCGAGCCGGGCCTGTATCAGGCCGGCGCGGAAAAGATGATGGCGGTGCTGAAGACGGCGACGATGCCGACGGTGATGATGCTGGGCCATAACCCGGGCATTTCGGAATTCGCATCGATACTGCCCGCGCGCCTGCCGATGGACCCAGATTTCCGCCGCTATCCGACCGGCGCGACGCTGGTGGTGGATTTCCAGATCGACAGCTGGGCCGACCTGCAGAAGGGTCAGGGCAGCGTGATGGATTTCGTGCGCCTGGACGGGCGCATCTGAGGATGTCCGGCGGGCGCGCCGCGCCCCCGCCGTCGATCAGTGACCCAGGATCTGGCTGAGAAACAGCTTGGTCCGCTCGGATTTCGGGTTGTTGAAGAAGTCGGTTGGATTGTTCTGCTCGACGATCTGACCCTGATCCATGAAGATCACCCGGTTTGCCACGGCCTGCGCAAAGCCCATTTCGTGGGTGACGCAGATCATGGTCATCCCCTCCTCGGCCAGCTCGATCATGGTGTCCAGGACCTCCTTGATCATCTCGGGGTCCAGGGCGCTGGTCGGCTCGTCGAACAGCATGATCTTGGGCTGCATACACAGCGACCGGGCGATGGCCACGCGCTGCTGCTGACCGCCCGACAACTGGCCCGGATATTTCCCGGCCTGTTCGGGGATCTTGACCTTTTCCAGGAACCGCATCGCGGTCGCCTCGGCCTGCTTGCGCGGCACCTTGCGCACCCAGATGGGCGCCAAGGTGCAGTTCTCCAGCACGGTCAGGTGCGGAAACAGGTTGAAGTGCTGAAAGACCATGCCGACTTCGGAACGGACCTTGTCGATGTTCTTGATGTCGCTGGTCAGTTCGACCCCGTCGACGACGATATGGCCCGCCTGATGCTCCTCCAGCCGGTTGATGCAGCGGATCAGGGTCGATTTCCCCGACCCCGACGGACCGGCGATGACGATCCGTTCCCCCTTGTGCACGGTCAGGTCGATGTCGCGCAGGACGTGGAACGTGCCGTACCACTTGTTCATGTTGCGGATGTCGATGGCGACCTCGTCGCTGACGGTCATCTGGCTGCGGTCGATGCGGCGTTCGATGTGTTCCATAACCAGGGTCCTTACCTGTGGTCGCGTTGCAGGCGGCGTTCCAGATACATCGAGTATCGCGACATGCCGAAGCAGATGAGAAAGAAGATGGCGCCGACGAAAATGAACGGCTCCCAGTAGATGCCCTTCCATTCGACATTGGCGCGCACCGCGTCCGACATGGATTTCAGCGGATCATAGAGCCCCACGAAGGTCACCAGCGTCGTGTCCTTGAACATGCCGATGAAGGTCGACACGATCCCCGGGATCGAGATTTTCAGCGCCTGCGGCAGCACGATCAGGCGCTGCGCCTTCCAGTAGTCCAGGCCCAGGGCATCGGCGGCCTCGTACTGCCCCTTGGGCAGCGCGGCCAGACCGCCGCGGATCACCTCGGCCATGTAGGCGGCGGCGAAGATCGTCACCATGATGATGACGCGCAGGATGATGTCGAAATTGGTGCCCGGGGGCAGGAAGTAGTTCAGCAGCAGCGAAGCCACGAACAGCAGCGTGATCAGCGGCACGCCGCGGATGAACTCGATGAAGATCACCGCCAGCGACTTGATCAGGAACATGTCCGACTGACGCGCCAGCGCCAGAACGATGCCCAGGGGCAGTGACAGCGCGATGCCCGCCACGCCGATGGTCAGCGACAGCAGGAAGCCGCCGAAACGGTCCGACCGCACCGCGTCGATCGACAGCGGCAGCAGCGCCTCGGCATCGCGGGCCGCGTCACCTGCCAGCACCAGCCAGAACAACACCGTCACCAGGATCGCCACGACCGTCGCCAGCATCGGAGAGACGCGCGACAGCGCCCGCCAGGCAAGCCAGCCCAGCAGGGGCCCGACCAGCACGAAGATCGGCCCCCACAGGGTGCCGCCCCACAGGAACCATACGCCCAGCAGCGGATAGACCAGCGAGAAGGGCAGCATCCAGCTGATGTTGCGCTCTGATGCGACCAGTCCCGCGACAAGCGCCGCAGCCGCAAAGATCAGCCAGCCCGCCGGTGCGCCCAGCACGACCATCGCCCACAGCGTGACGACGGCGGTGATGCCCAGCACCACGCGGCGGATCGACAGCGAGGCCGAGAACAGCACCGGCGCCAGCGCGACCATCAGCAGGCCGAAGGTCATCGTGGGCCGCCAGTACAGCTCGACCGGATAGAAGCCGAAGACGTACTGGTTCCAGCGTTCGCGGATCACCGCGAAACAGGCGCCGCGGGCGTCCTCGCCCCAGGTGGCCGCGATGATCGCGCGGCATTCGTTCAGGCTGGAGGCGTTCCAGACCGAATGGGCGAACCAGTCCCAGAAGGTCGAGACCAGGAACCAGATGATCAGCGCCCCAAGAAGGGTCAGCACCGTGTTGACCGGCCCCGAGAAGAGGTTCGTCCGCAGCCAGCGGATCGACCCCGATTCGCGGACCGGCGGCGCGGCCGAGGGCAGCATGGTGTCGCGCACGAAGGGCACGGTCTGGGCGTGGGTGTCGCTCATCTCACCGCTCCTTCAGTTTGACGCGGGCGTTGAAGACGTTCATCCCGGCGGAAATGATCAGGCTGAGGGCCAGATAGGTCAGCATCATCAGCACGATGGCCTCCAGCTCGCGGCCGGTCTGGTTCAGCGTGGTCCCCCCCAGGGTGCCGCGCAGGTCCATGTAGCCCACGGCAATCGCCAGCGAACTGTTCTTGGTCAGGTTCAGGTACTGAGAGATCAGCGGCGGAATGATCACGCGCAGCGCCTGCGGCAGGATCACCAGGCTCATGGTGCGGTTCGGGCGCAGGCCCAGGGCGAATGCCGCCTCGGACTGGCCGCGGCTGACGGCCAGGATGCCGGCGCGCACGATCTCGGCGATGAAGGCGGCGGTGTACAGCGTCAGCGCCAGCCACAGCGCGACCAGCGAGTTCGACACGTTCAGCCCACCGGTGAAGTTGAAGCCCTGCAGCGTGGGCGGCTCCAGATGCAGGCCGAAATACCAGATCAGCAGCAGCGACGGCACGATCATCACCGCCAGCGACATCCACCAGGTGGTGGGCCGACTGCCGGTGCGGTCCTGCACGTTCTGCGCCCAGGACGCGATCATGCGGCGTGCGAACCACCCCCCGACCAGCACCACGACAAAAGCGATGGTGGCCCAGTTGAAGGTGATGCGCGCGCCCAGGTCCAGGCTGCCCGGATCGTTCGTCATCGCCAGCGTGGGCAGCGCGGTATAGCGATTGGTCAGCGCCACGTGGTCAAAGAGGATCATCCCCGATGTCGCGGCCTCGCCGCGGAATGCGTTGGGCGGCGGCAGGATCTCGGTGAAGATCGCATAGACGATCAGGATCCACAGCAGCAGCGGCATGTTGCGGAAGATCTCGACAAAGACGGTCATCAGCCGGGCGAACAGCCAGTTCTTGGACAGGCGCGACACGCCCACGATCACGCCCAGGACCGTCGCCGCGATGCAGCCCAGCACCGCCACGATCAGCGTGTTCAGCAGGCCCACGACCGATGCGCGCAGGTGCGAATCGTCGGCGGTATAGGGGATCGGCGTCTGCGGGATGTCATAGCCCGCGCGCTGGAACAGGAACCCGAAATCGAAGCTCTTGCCCATCAGGGCCAGGTTGCGGATCGTGTTGTCGACCAGCCACCATGCGGCGGCCATGACCAGAATGAACACGATGACCTGAAATGTCAGGGACCGATACCGCTGGTCGTTGACCAGCATGCTCAGCCGGAACGGCGGCGTCGCCGTTGCCCGGATGTCCGTCATCTTTCTTACCCCTGTCGCCTGCCATCGGCTTTGCGCCGTTTTTCGCTTGGGCAGGATTATCGTTGATGGAGGGTCGGGGTCGGGCCCGTCATGGGTCCGACCCCCTGTCGTGTCAGCCGATCAGCGGAACGGCGGTGCGTAGAGCAGGCCGCCCTGGGTCCACTGCGCGTTCAGGCCGCGGGCCAGGCCGATCGGGGTCTGCTCGCCGATGTTGGCGGCAAAGATCTCGCCATAGTTGCCGCCCGCCAGGATGGCGCGACGCGCCCATTCGGCGTCCAGGCCCATCATCGCGCCCAGCTCGTCCGTGGTGCCCAGAAGGCGCTGAACCTCGGGGTTCTCGGACGACCGGACCAGCTCCTCGATGTTGCGCGAGGTCACGCCGTATTCTTCGGCGGCGATCAGCGCGTTCAGGGTCCAGCGGGCGATGTCGCCCCAGTTGCTGTCGCCGTGGCGCACGGCCGGCCCAAGGGGTTCCTTGGAGATGATCTCGGGCAGGATGATGTGGGTTTCCGGGTCGGCAAAGGCCGCACGGGTGGCCGCAAGGCCCGACGCGTCGGTGGTATAGGCGTCGCAGGCGCCGGCCATGTACTGCTGCTCGCCCTCGGCATTGCTGTCGATGTTGACCGGCGTATAGGTCATGTTGTTGGCGCGGAAATAGTCGGCCAAGTTCAGCTCGGTCGTGGTGCCGGTCTGGATGCAGATCGTCGCGCCGTCCAGTTCCTTGGCCGAGGTCACGCCCAGATCGGACCGGACCATGAAGCCTTGGCCGTCATAATAGTTCACCCCGATGAAATCCAGCTTCAGGTCGGTGTCGCGCGAATAGGTCCAGGTCGAGTTGCGGGCCAGGACGTCCACCTCGCCCGACGACAGCGCGGTAAAGCGCGTCTGGCCGGTGGTCGGCACGAATTTGACCTTGGCGGGATCGCCCAGGACGGCTGCGGCCAGCGCGCGGCAGAACGCGACGTCAAAGCCGGTCCAGTTACCGCTGGCGTCGGGCGCTGCGAATCCGACCAGGCCGGTGTTGACGCCGCAGTTCAGCTCGCCGCGCTCCTTGACCTGGGCCAGCGTCGACCCCTCCTGGGCCATGCCCATGCCTGCCAGCAGGGTCGCCGCGGCCGCCGTCCCCAGGAAAACCGATTTTTTCATAGTTACCTCTGTGTTGGAGCGCCCGCGGCCGATCGGTCCGCGAACGCTGATGCGGACCCTTCGGGGGGTCCTTGTCGGCATAGCACGACAGCGGCTGCCGTCCTATTAGGCGGTATTGTGCCGATACAAGTTGCCGCGTCAAGAACCCCGTCCGGTCACGCAAGCGCTTTCAACCCCGGCGGGACAGGCTCCACAGCCGTTCTGCCGAAAGTATGGACAGGCGCCGGCCCTCGGCCGCCTCGGCCGCCTCTTCGTCCGCGCCCCATCGTTCGGCCTGGAAATCCTCGTCGATGCGGGACAGGCGGTGCGCCTCGGCTCCGTCGATGCGACCCTCGATCACCGCCAGGCCCAGGATCAGCGATCCTGGAATCGTCACCAGATCGTGCAGCGCAGTCAGCCCCCACTGGTCCTGCGCGCGTACCCGCGCATGCAGGCGGTCAAGCGCACCCTGGTCCTGATCGATGGGAATCACCCCCTGCGTGACCCGCAGCGGCGCGTCCAGATGCCGGGCAGACCAGTCGATCAGCGGATCCCATTCGCGCGCCTGCAGGTCGATCAGCGATTGCGGATCGGTTGCCCGATAGGACAGCAGATCGGTGCCGCCATAATTGGCAAGCATGGCCGCGACCGCATCGAATTGCGGGGCCACCTTCTCTACGGCAGAGTTCACGGCGCGGGTCAGCGGCATGGTCTGCGGCGCGATCACCTCGCCCTGGGCCAGCCATTCGTCGGCTACGGCGCGGGCCAGCGCCTCGGTCGGCAGGACCAGCGCATGCTTTCCGGGCGTCCGCAGAACGCGGCTGTCCAGCATGATCTCGAACCCGCCATCCGCGGGTCGCAGGTCCGCATCGGTCCAGAACCTGCGCGCCTTCCATTCGCTCATGCCGCCCACTCCTCGATGGCCGTTTTCAGTCCGGTGAAATCGTCCAGGATCCGGATCGCCCCGGCATCCTGCAGCGCATGCGCGGGGTGATAGCCCCAGCTGACGCCGAAACCGGCCAGCCCGGCCGCCCGCGCCATCTCCATGTCAAAGCTGGTATCGCCGACCATGACGGCGCGTCCGGCCTCGGTCCCCGTCTCGGCCAGGGCCGCGTGCAGCATCGAGGGATGCGGCTTGGAGGGATGCCCGTCCGCCGTCTGCAGGCTGAGGAACCGCCCCTGCAGACCGTGCGCCGCGATCATCGCATCCAGGCCCCGGCGCGACTTGCCCGTCGCCACCGCCAGCAGCAGGTCGTCGCGGTCGGCCAGCCGGTCCAGGCATTCCATCGCGCCCGGATACAGCGGCGCGGCACTGTCCAGCCGCGCGCGCATGAAGCTTTCCTTGTAGCCCGCCACGATCCGCGCCTGCGTGTCCGCATCGACGTCGGGCGCCAACTGGGCGACCGCCACGGGCAGCGACAGCCCCACGATGGACAGGACCCGCGATTTCGGCAGCGGCGTCAGGCCGACCTGGTCAAAGGCAAAGCCCATCGCGTGGGTGATGTGGTTCTGGCTATCAACCAGCGTGCCGTCGACGTCAAAGACGACCAGCCTCATGCGTCATCCGCAAAGGGATCGTCGGGCACGTCGTTCTCTTGCCAGCCGACGGATTTCCAGGTCCTGCCCATATGGTCGGGCAAGGGCGCGGTGATGGTCATGCGTTTCTTGGTGATCGGATGGTCGAAGGTGATCGAGCGCGCGTGCAGGTGCAGCTTCTTGCTGATCTCTCCGCCCAGCTGCGCGCCCCAGCCATCGCCCAGATTCTCTTGCCCCGATCCGCCGTACTTGCCGTCGCCCACGATCGGATGGCCCAGTTCGGCCATATGGGCGCGCAGCTGATGGGTGCGGCCCGTGATCGGCACCAGCGCGCACCAGCTGGCCCGCGTGGCCAGCGCGTCCAGCACGGCGTAATCGGTCGTGGCGCGTTTCGCGCCCTCGGTCGCGTCGATGTCGCGGGGGTGGACGGCGATCATCTTCTCGTTGTCGCCGCCCCGGCCCTGCCCGCCCTTGACCAGGCCATAGCGGATCGTGCCCATCCGCGGATGCGGCACGCCCGCGACCGCCGCCCAATAGATCTTGCGCGTGGTGCGCGACCGGAACGCCTCGGACAGGGCCCGCGCCACGCGGTCGGTCCGCGCCAGCAGCAGGACGCCCGACGTGTCCTTGTCCAGCCGGTGCACCAGCTTGGGACGCTCCTTGAACCCGAACAGCAGCGCGGTGGTCAGGCCGTCGACGTGACGCCCGCCCAGCCCGCTGCCGCCCTGGCTGGGCAGACCTGGCGGCTTGTTCAGCGCGATGATGTGCTCGTCCTTCCACAGGACGGCGGCCTGGATCATCTCGGCATCGCTGTCGGTCACGCGCGGCCCAAGCGGGCGTTCGGACCGTTCGGCCGCGGGGCCGGGTTCGGGCAGCGGCGGCACGCGGACCTCCTGGCCCGGCGCGATGCGGGTGGCGGCCTTGACGCGCCCCCCGTCGATGCGCAGCTCTCCCTTGCGGCACATCTTCTCGATGGCCACCTGCGACAGCTGCGGGAAGCGTTTCTTCAGCCAGCGATCCAGCCGCATCTCTGCGTCGTCGTCGCCGACAATGATGGTCTGCACGGCACTCATGCCCAAATCCCTCGTCCCAAGGCCAGTCCGGCCATCACGGCCGCCAGCGACAGCAGGACCGAAAGCCCCACATAGGCCAGCGCCATGACGCCCTGACCCCGTTCCCACAACGTCAGCACATCCAGCGAAAAGGCCGAAAACGTCGTGAATCCCCCCAGCACGCCGGTCAGCAGGAACGGCGCCCAGGCATTGCCCAGCCTGTGCGCCAGCAATGCGGCCAGCAGCCCCATCACAAAGCTGCCCGCCACATTGACCAGCAGCGTCGCCGACCATGCCAGCGGCATGACGCGATAGATGGCATAGCGGCAGGTCGCCCCAAGGGCCCCGCCAATGGCGACTTGCAGAAAGGGGTTCATGCGCGCGTCTGTGTGGCCCCGCGCGCGCAAAGTCAACCGCCGCGCTTCAGCCGCTGGCTGACGAACCAGTCCAGGCGGCGTTTCAGCTCGCGTTCGAACCCGCGTTCGACGGGCGTGTAGAGGACTGGGCGCTTCAGCCCGTCGGGGAAATAGTTCTGGCCGCTGAACCCGTCCTCGGCGTCGTGGTCATAGGCATAGCCCGCGCCGTATCCCTGCTCCTTCATCATCTTGGTGGGCGCGTTCAGGATATGGGCGGGGGGCATCAGGCTGCCCGTGCGCCGGGCCTCAGCCCGAGCGTTCTTGTAGGCCGCGTATCCAGCATTCGATTTCGGCGCCAGCGCCAGATAGATGACCGCCTGGCCAAGGGCCAGTTCCCCCTCGGGCGAACCAAGCCGCTCGTACAGCGCCCAGGCATCCAGGCAGTGCCGGGCGGCGGCAGGATCGGCCAGGCCGATATCCTCGATCGCCATGCGCGTGATACGCCGCGCCAGATAGCGCGGGTCCTCTCCCCCCTCCAGCATGCGCGCCAGCCAATACAGCGCGGCGTCCGGGTCACTGCCCCGCACCGACTTGTGCAGGGCCGAGATCAGGTTGAAATGCTCCTCGCCCGACTTGTCGTACTTGGGCGCACGCTTGTTCAGACGTTTCGCCAAGGCGTCGGGATCGACCTTGCCCTCGACCTTCCAGGCGGCCACCTGCTCGATCAGGTTCAGCGCGGCACGGCCGTCGCCATCGGCCATCTCCAGCAGGGTGTCGCGCGCCTGCGCCGTCAGGGGCAGCTTGCGTCCCAGCTCGCGTTCCGCGCGTTGCGCCAGCAGTTCCAGATCCGCCAGCGTCAGACGCTCCAGCACGACGACCTGGGCCCGCGACATGACCGCGGCGTTCAGCTCGAAGGACGGGTTCTCTGTCGTGGCGCCGACCAGAAGGATCGTGCCGTCCTCCATATGCGGCAGAAAGCTGTCCTGCTGCGCCTTGTTGAACCGGTGGATCTCGTCGACGAACAGCAGCGTGGCGCGACCCTGGCTCCGCCGCAGGCGGGCGGCGTCAAAGACCTTCCGCAGGTCGGGCACGCCGGTAAAGATGGCGCTGATCTGCACGAATGCCAGATCTGTCTCGTCCGCCAGCAGGCGGGCGATGGTCGTCTTGCCGACGCCCGGCGGGCCCCACAGGATCAGCGACGACAGGCTGCCCGATGCCAGCATGCTGCCAAGCGGCCCGTCGGGGCCCAGCACCTTCGCCTGACCGATGACCTCGGACAGGCGGGTGGGTCGGATGCGGTCGGCCAGCGGCCTTGCCCCCGTCCCGGACGGGGGGTCTGCCTGCGGTGCGGTATCGAACAGATCTGCCATGACGCGCCCATTCTAGGCATGTCCGGGCAGGCGCGACAGCCCTGTTCGCAGGGCCATCGACGGTCAGTGCATCTTGGTGGCCAAGTCGATCGCCACGCACTGGAACTCGCCGTCGTCGATGAACAGCGGACGCCCCAGGGCGACAGCGGACAGGCCGCAGCGGCCGTACCAGCGCGGCCAGTTCGACCCGGTCAGCGCGATCAGCTTGGTCGCGCCCATGTCACGGGCCGATCCGGTCATCGCCTCGACCATCTTGAAGTGCACCTTGCGCCGGTACATCTGCGGGATGGAGTGGCTGACGAACACGCGTGAGCATTCCCACACATGCGGGTCGACGGGCGCCTTCTCGAACAGCAGGTCCTGGGGAATGCTGCCGCCCAGGATCCCCTCCTGCGCGTCCCGGATCATGTAGGAATAGATGCCGCAGCGCGCGGTCGTCGGGGTCAGGCGGATTCCGGCCAGAACCTCGGTCCGGTCATGGATGGCGATCCAGCGGCTTTGCGGGGTGTCGTACTGGTCGAACTCCATATCCTCGGATTCGGGCAAATCCCAGTTCTTCTGGATAATGAAGCTCTGCTTGCGGGCGCGAAACAGGTTGGCAAACAATTCGCCGTGGTTGTGAAGATTTGAAAAAGAAAGTGTTGTCGTCTGCATCTGATACTCCTGGGGTGTGAGGGCACCCTTCCTCGCCTCGCGGACCCCTTGGGCGACACATCTACAGCAAACGGTATTCCTTGGCCCTCTGCAGCGCCTCGGCGGTCGTCCGCGCCTTCAGGCGTTCCCGGACAGAAATCAACCTTGCCTTGAACGCGCTTTCGGTAATGCCAAGCTTGGCAGCCGCTGCTGCATGACGATCCCCCTCCGCAATGCATCGAAGGGCTTCTTTCTGAGCCTTTGTCAGGCTCGCAGGCGGCTCGGTCATGTCGTGAAGCCGCCGTACCGTGGTCGAGATCTCCTCGATCTCGGCATCGGAAAGTTCGCGATCAGCGCGCGCGAAGGACGCGATGGTGCGCGATGCGATCGGACCGTGGGACACGGTCAGACCGAAGATCAGCCCGTGATCTGCGGCATCCTTGAGGATGTTGAACGGGTCTGGGATCGGCAGCGCGGACCACCGGCAGGCGCCGGTCGTCGAGAACCCCCAGGCGATTGTCGGATCGCGCAGGGCATAGCCGTTCTGGGAATAAAATTCGGACCATTTTTCGTCATAGGTCTGAAACTGCATCAGCGGTGCAGCGAAACGGATATGCAGCCCCACGAAATAGCCGGACAGGGCATGCTTGCCCAGCTTTCGGAGATCTGCATTTATGTCTGCACGAGATGACATGGCTTTTTGGATATGTTGAAATGATTGACGTCAAGGTTCAAACAAGTTGTGACCCATCGAAGTTTCGATTTGGTTAATGTCCTTGGCTTCGCGATAAAATACATCACCCTCCCTCGCGGAATCGGCGCTACGCTCACCAACATTCCGTCCGTGGATGATACATACGCGAAGCCACTCGCGGAAGGTGAAGAATTTTTCGTTCCTCGACGTCAACGCGTTTTGGCTGTGCTAAATTAGCAAACCCCGCCGCAATTTCTTGCGACGGGGTCTAAATCACTGGCCCATCCGGGCTGCGCGATCAGTCTTCGGCAGTGAATTCCGATTCCAGACGCGCACGGTCTGCGGCACCCTTGGCGCTGGTGTCGCGGTCGACCAGTTCGATGATCGCCATCGGCGCCATGTCGCCATAGCGGAAGCCGGCCTTCATGATGCGGACATAGCCGCCCTGACGGTCCTTGTAACGCTCGCCCAGAACGTCGAACAGCTTGGCGACATGCATGTCCTGCTTCAGCTGGGCGTTCGCCTGGCGGCGGGCGTGCAGATCGCCGCGCTTGGCCAGCGTGATCAGCTTCTCGACGATCGGACGCAGTTCCTTGGCTTTCGGCAAGGTGGTCTTGATCTGCTCGTGCTCGATCAGCGAGCCGGACATGTTGGCGAACAGCGCCTTGCGGTGTTCGTGGGTACGGTTGAGGCGGCGATAGCCACGGGCGTGACGCATGATGATCTCCTACAGCGTGTTTTGCTTTGTCCGGCGGCCCATGCGTGCGGGCCGCTCTCCTTGGGGCAGATGCCCGATGGTCAGCGGGGGTCGCCCCCCGCCGTGATCTCAGAACTGGTCGTCGAAACGCTTGGCCAGATCCTCAATGTTTTCCGGCGGCCAGTCGACCACGTCCATGCCCAGATGCAGGCCCATGCCCGACAGCACTTCCTTGATCTCGTTCAAGGACTTGCGGCCGAAGTTCGGGGTCCGCAGCATCTCTGCCTCGGTCTTCTGGATCAGATCGCCGATATAGACGATGTTGTCGTTCTTCAGGCAGTTCGCCGAGCGGACCGACAGCTCCAGCTCGTCGACCTTCTTCAGCAGGCGCGGATCAAATTCCAAGCCATCGTCGCTGTCCTGGCGGTTCGCGGCTTCCGGCTCGTCGAAGTTGACGAACACGGACAGCTGGTCCTGAACGATGCGCGCGGCATAGGCCACGGCGTCTTCCGGCGTCAGCGACCCGTCGGTCTCGATCTTCATGGTCAGCTTGTCATAGTCCAGCACCTGCCCCTCACGGGTGGGCTGCACCTCATAGCTGACGCGCTTGACCGGAGAAAAGATCGCGTCGATCGGGATCAGGCCGATGGGAGCATCCTCGGGACGGTTCTTGTCGGCAGCGACATAGCCCTTGCCCGTCTGCACGGTCAGTTCCATGTTCAACTCGGCGCCGTCATCCAGATGGCAGATGACGTGGTCACGGTTCAGAACCGTGATGCCGGCCGTTTCCTGGATGTCGCTGGCCTTAACCTCGCCCGGACCCTTGGCGGACAGCGTCAGGCGCTTGGGGCCTTCGACGTCCATCTTGAGCGTGACGCCTTTCAGGTTCAGCACGATGTCGGTCACGTCCTCGCGGACGCCGGCGACGCTGCTGAACTCGTGCAGAACGTTGTCGATCTGCACGGCCGTGATGGCACCGCCCTGCAGCGAGGACATCAGCACCCGGCGCAGCGCGTTGCCAAGCGTCAGGCCGAAGCCCCGCTCCAGCGGCTCGGCGACCAGGGTGGCCGTGCGGGTCGCGTCGGCGCCCGGCTTGACGACCAGCTGGGTCGGCTTGATCAGTTCGGCCCAATTCTTGTGGATCATGGATTTTCCTCCATACTTGCTTCCTGCCCATGACCGTGGCCGGAAACGCCCGAGGTGAAATGCGAAAGTCCGGCCCATGCGCGGACGCACGGGCCGGTCAATGATGATCCAGGATCAGACGCGACGGCGCTTGGGCGGGCGGCAGCCGTTATGCGCGATCGGCGTCACGTCACGGATGGCCGTGATGTTGAAGCCGGCAGCGGCCAGCGCGCGCAGAGCCGATTCGCGGCCCGAACCGGGGCCCTGGACTTCGACGTCCAGCGTGCGGACGCCGTGTTCCTGCGCCTTGCGGCCGGCATCTTCGGCAGCCATCTGGGCGGCGTACGGGGTCGATTTGCGCGAACCCTTGAAGCCCATCGTGCCGGCCGAGGACCAAGCGATGGCGTTGCCCTGGACGTCCGAGATCAGGATCTTGGTGTTGTTGAAGCTGGAGTTCACATGCGCAACGCCGGTGGCGATGTTCTTGCGTTCCTTGCGCTTCATGCGGGTCTTGTCACGTGCCATGTCGCTTGCCCCTTATTTCTTCTTGCCGGCGATCGGCTTGGCCGGGCCCTTGCGGGTGCGCGCATTGGTATGCGTGCGCTGACCGCGGACCGGAAGGCCGCGACGGTGGCGAAGACCGCGATACGAGCCCAGGTCCATCATGCGCTTGATGTTCATCTGGACTTCGCGGCGCAGGTCGCCCTCGACGGTCAGGTTGGCATCGATGTATTCGCGGATGGCCAAGACTTCTGCGTCCGACAGATCGTTGATGCGGCGCGACGTGTCGATGCCAGTCGCTTCGCAGATCTGAGCGGCGTACAGGTCGCCGATGCCGTGGATATAGGTCAGAGCGATGGGGACGCGTTTCCCCGTCGGAATGTTGACGCCAGCAATACGAGCCACGCGTTTTCCTTTTCAGTTGCGGTTCCGTAACGCCGGAACCTTTTTTCACAACGCAAGGCCCGAAAGCTGTGCCTCCGGGCCAAATCGATGGTCCACCCGCGATCCGGGTGATTCTCTTGCGAGATGACGTGAACTAGCGGCAGATCGCCGCGTCGTCAAGCAGGCAGCTTTGCCGCGATCTGGGCGGCGACCTGCTCCATCGGTGCCATGCCGTCGACGGTTTGCAGGTTGCCCTTGGCGTAGTAGTAGCCCAAGAGCGGCGCGGTCTTCTTGTAGTATTCGCGCAGGCGGTCGGCAAAGACCTCGGGGGTGTCGTCGCGGCGCACCGGCTGGCCGGCGGCACGCGATTCCTCGGCGCGCTTGACGATCCGTCCGACCAGGGCCTCGTCGTCGACCTGCAGTTCGATCACCGCGTCCAGTGCCATGCCGGATTCGGCCAGAAGGCGCCCCAAGGCATCCGCCTGCGCCAGCGTCCGGGGGAAGCCGTCGAAGATGAAGCCCTTGCCGCCCTTCTCAAGCTGCTCGCGGATCAGGCCGATGACGATCTCGTCCGTGACCAATTCGCCCCGGTCCATGACCTCGGCGACGCGACGGCCCATCTCGGTTCCCGACGACCGGGCGGCACGCAGCATGTCCCCGGTGGACAGCTGGACAAGGCCCTTGTCGGCCACAAGGCGGCCGGCTTGGGTTCCCTTGCCGGCACCCGGCGGCCCCAACAGGATGATGTTGATGGTCATGGCGTCTGTCCCCCTCAGGTGGCCATTGATGCGGCCTTGTCGTGTCGTCGGTACGGTCGCGCCCTCAGCGGCGCGACGGCAGGCGGCGCGGCTTGGCGGTGCCCGGCTTGCGCTTGCCGCGCAGCTGGGATTTCTCGATCAGCCCCTCGTACTGGTGCGCCAGCAGGTGGCTCTGAACCTGGTTGATCGTGTCCATCGTCACCGACACCACGATCAGGACCGAGGTTCCGCCCAGATAGACCGGGATCGAGAACTGGTCCCGCAGGATCTCTGGCATCAGGCAGACCAGTGCCAGATAGGCAGAGCCGATCACCAGCAGGCGGTTCACCACGTAATCCAAATAGTCCTGGGTCCGCTTGCCCGGACGCATGCCCGGAATGAAGCCGCCCTGGTTCTTCAGATTCTCGGCCACGTCATCGGTCTTGAACGAGACGTTCTGCGTGTAGAAATACGTGAAGAACACGATCATCGCCGCGAAGAACAGCAGATAGAGCGGCTGGCCGGGCCCGAAATAGGCCAGGATCACCGACATGATCGGACCGGTCTCGTTCCCCGAGAAGGTCGAGATGGTGATCGGCAGCAGCAGCAGTGAGCTGGCGAAGATCGCCGGGATCACGCCCGCGGGGTTGACCTTGACCGGCAGGTGGCTGGTCTGGCCGTCATAGACCTTCATGCCGACCTGGCGCCGGGGATACTGGATGCGGATCTTGCGCAGCGCGCGTTCCATGAACACCACGAAGGCGATGATCGCCACCAGCATCACGATCACGAACAGGATCACCGGGGTCGAGATAGCGCCCGTGCGGCCCTGCTGGAAGAAGGTGGCCAGCGCGGCCGGGATCTCGGCCAGGATGCCCACGAAGATGATCAGCGAGATGCCGTTACCGACGCCGCGTGCGGTGATCTGTTCGCCCAGCCACATCAGGAACATGGTTCCGCCGACCAGGGTGATGACCACCGATGCCTGGAAGAACAGGCCGGGTTCATGCGCCAGGCCGCCGGCCTCCAGGCTGCGTGCCAGGCCGTATGCCTGGAACAACGCCAGCGCCACGGTGCCGTAGCGGGTGTACTGGTTGATCTTCTTGCGGCCGGTCTCGCCTTCCTTCTTCAGCTGCTCCAGCGACGGGACCATCGAGGTCAGCAGCTGCACGATGATCGAGGCCGAGATGTAGGGCATGATGCCGAGGGCAAAGACACCCATCCGGCCAAGCGCGCCGCCGGTGAACATGGACAGCATGCCGCCGATGCCCGTCGAGGCCTGCTCCATGAAGTTGCGCAGCGCCGCGCCGTCGATGCCGGGCACCGGAATATAGGTGCCGATGCGGTACATGATCAGCACGCCGATCGTGAACCAGATCCGCTGGCGAAGTTCCGTGGCCTTGCCGAGCTGCCCCCAGGAGAGGTTCGCGGCCATCTGTTCTGCGGCTGACGCCATGCTGTTTATGTCCCGTGTCATGACAGCGCCGCCGACCCGTTTTCGCGGGGACCGGCGGCGCCTGAAAACCTAGATGCTATCTATGGGGCAGGAAAGCCCCCTTCAACAGCTTATTCGGCCGCCGCGTCGCGCGCTGCCGGCAGGTTGACCTTGCCGCCCGCCTTCTCGACCGCGTCGATCGCGGCTTTCGAGGCACCGGTGACGGTGATGGTCATGCCCGACTTCAGCTCGCCGGTGGCCAGCAGACGGATGCCGTCCAGCTTGCGGCGGACCAGACCCGATGCGACCAGCGCGTCTTCGGTCAGCTCTGCCTTGCCGTCGATCTTGCCCGCATCGATGAAACCCTGGATCTGGCCCAGGTTCACGACGGCGAACGACTTTGCGTTCGGCTTGCTGAAGCCGCGCTTGGGCAGGCGGCGGTACAGCGGCATCTGGCCGCCTTCGTATCCGCCCAGGGCGACGCCCGAACGCGACTTCTGGCCCTTGATACCCCGGCCGGCGGTCTTGCCCTTGCCCGAGCCCGGACCACGCGCAACGCGCTTCTTCGAGCGGTTCGCGCCATCATTGTCGCGGATTTCATGCAGTTTCATGTCGCTTCTCCTTGCCGGACACTCCCTCGAAGCGAAACAGGGGGCCACGGCTTTTCTTGCTTGTTGAATCACTGTGCCATTGAGCACCGGGGCCCTATACGCGCAATGCCTGCATCTTTCAAGCGATCCCGCCACAGGGGCCGCGCCAATCGCGCCCGACACCATCTTGTGTCTTGAGTGGCGCGCCCCCCTGCCCCACGCATGGGCCATCCCCGATACTACCGGAAGTTGCCATGCCCCGCCTTGCCCTGATCCCCGTCCTTGCCCTGCTCTCCGCCCTGCCGGCCGCGCCCGTCGCCGCGCAGGAGGCAGAGCCGACCTTCTGCACCGCCCGTATCAATGACCGCGATGTCGTCATGGGCTATGACAAGGCCGAGGCGCGGCTGTCGGATACCTATTCGCGCCGCGAACAGCTCGCCACCCGCATCGGGCGCCACGACTGCCCCAGCTATGTCGTCCTGCGCAGTCTAACGCCCGAACTGACGGACGAGGAACGCCTGCCCTTCTGCCTCCGCTTCGACAAGGCCAGCGAATCGGTGATGGGCTATGACCTGGGGGCGCGGGATGCCTGGGGCGTCTGCCGCAGCCAGACCCGCGCCGTCTGCCGCCGCGTGAACCAGACGACCGCCGCCGCAGGGGCGCTGTCGGGTGCCGCGGCCCGACGGTCCGTGCAGGGGCTGCAGGCGCTGCCCGATGCGTCCGGGGCGGTGATCCTCAGCGGCGCGGGCACGGCGGTGTCCGGGGCCCTGGCCTCGCTTGGCGGTGCGGCAGCGGCGGTCGCGGCCTCTCCGGTGCTACTGACCGGGGCTGCGGTATCGGTCGTGGCGGTGGGCGGCACGCTCTATGCCTGCCGCGAATAGCGCTGAAACGCAAAACGCCCCGCAATGGCGGGGCGTTCCACTGTCCTGACCGCGGGGATCAGGCCTTTTCTTCGATGATCGCCACCAGATGCGGGATCTTGTTGACCATGCCGCGCACGGAGGGGGTATCCTCCAGCTCGCGGGTGCGGTTCATCTTGTTCAGGCCCAGGCCCTTCAGGGTGGCCAGCTGGTCCTTGGGGCGGCGGATCGGCGATCCGATCTGCTTGACGACGATGGTTGCCATGCGTCTTGCTCCTTACGCTTCGACAGCGGCGTCAGCCGGCTTGTCGTTCGAGGGCAGGATGTCGGCCACTTTCTTGCCGCGACGGGTCGCGACGCTGCGCGGGCTCGACTCTTTCTTCAGACCGTCCAGGGTGGCGCGGATCATGTTGTAGGGGTTCTGCGACCCCTGCGACTTGGCCACGACGTCCTGCACGCCCAGCATCTCGAACACGGCGCGCATCGGGCCGCCTGCGATGATGCCGGTACCGGCGACGGCCGTGCGCATGATGACCTTGCCGGCGCCATGACGACCTTCGATGTCGTGGTGCAGGGTACGGCCGTCACGCAGCGGGACGCGGATCAGGCCGCGCTTGGCCTGCTCGGTCGCCTTGCGGATCGCCTCGGGGACCTCTTTGGCCTTGCCCTTGCCGAAACCGACGCGGCCGCGTTGGTCACCGACGACGACGAGTGCCGCAAAGCCAAAGCGCTTGCCGCCCTTGACCGTCTTGGACACGCGGTTGATGGCAACCAGGCGGTCCTGGAATTCCGGGTTCTCTTCGCGGTCGTTGCGACCGCCCCGGCGGTTGTTGTCACGTTCTGCCATGAGGCATTCCTTGTACGCGGGCGCGCGCGGCGCCGGTTGTGTCGATCCCGGTGAACGGATGTTCCCGGATCATCGGGACGGCGCCGCCACTGGGGCATGCGCCGTCCGCAGGATCAGAACTTCAGACCACCTTCACGGGCGGCGTCGGCCAGAGCCTTGACCTTGCCGTGGAAGATGAAGCCGCCGCGGTCGAACACGACTTCTTCCACGCCGGCGGCTTTCGCACGCTCGGCGATGGTCGAACCGATCTTGGCCGCAGCCTCGACGTTGTTCTTGCCGATCAGGCCCAGGTCCTTCTCCAGCGTGCTGGCCGAAGCCAGGGTCACGCCCTTCAGATCGTCGATCACCTGCACGAAGATGTTCTTCGAGGACCGGTGGATCGACATCCGCGGACGGCCGTTCGACATCGCCCGCAGCTTGTTCCGAACGCGCAGGCGGCGCTTCTGGAACAGCTCTTGCTTTTTCAGTGCCATTTCATGCGCCCCTTACTTCTTCTTGCCTTCCTTGCGGAACACGAACTCGCCCTTGTAGCGGATACCCTTGCCCTTGTAGGGCTCGGGCTTGCGCCACTCGCGGATGTTCGCTGCGACCTGGCCAACAAGCTGCTGGTCAATGCCTTCCACAACGATTTCGGTCTGCTTCGGAGACGACACCGTGACGCCTTCCGGCACCTCGAAGATCACGTCATGCGAGTAGCCCAGAGCCAACTTCAGGTCCTTGCCCTGCATGTTGGCGCGGTAACCCACACCCTGGATCTCCAGCTCCTTCTTGAACCCGGTGGACACGCCCACGGTCAGGTTCTCGATCATCGAGCGGGTCATCCCCCACTGCTGGCGCGCACGCTTGGACGTACCGCGGGGCTTGACCGCGACGGAGCCATCTTCCAGCACCAGATCCACATCATCGGTCGCCGTGAAATGACGGGTGCCCTTCGGCCCCTTCACTTCGATGGTCTGACCCTTGATCTCGGCCGTCACGCCCTTGGGCAGTTCGACCGGCTTCTTACCAATACGAGACATTCTGCCCTCCTTAGAACACGGTGCAGAGGACTTCGCCGCCAACATTGGCATTGCGAGCCGCTGCATCCGACATGACGCCCTTGGGAGTCGAGACGATCGAGACGCCCAGACCCTGACGGACCTGCGGGATTTCCTTGGACCCGGCATAGACCCGGCGACCCGGCTTCGACACGCGCGACAGTTCCCGGATGACCGGGGTTCCGTCGTGGTACTTCAGCCCGATTTCCAGCTCTTTGTGGCCCTCGGTGGTGGTCACTTCCTCGTAGCCGCGGATGTAACCTTCGTTCTTCAGCACGTCCAGAACCCAGGCACGCAGCTTGGAGGCGGGGGTGCGGACGGTCGATTTGCCGCGCATCTGCGCATTGCGGATGCGGGTCAGCATATCGCCGAGAGGATCGTTCATCATGGTATGTGCCCCCTTACCAGCTGGACTTGACCAGGCCGGGGATCTGACCGTGCGAGCCGAGCTCGCGCAGCATGATCCGCGACAGTTTCAGTTTGCGGTAATACGCATGCGGACGACCGGTCAGTTGGCACCGGTTGTGCAGGCGCGTCGCCGACGAGTTGCGCGGCAGTTCGGCCAGCTTCAGCGTGGCCTTGAACCGCTCTTCCATCGGGCGGGACTGGTCCTTGATGACCTCGTTCAGTTCAGCACGCTTTGCAGCGTATTGCTTGACCAGACGTGCGCGCTTGTTCTCGCGCTCGATCATGGATTTCTTTGCCATATCTTCTTTCCCTCCGCGATCAGCTGGTGAACGGCATGTTGAAATGCTTCAACAGCGACTTCGCTTCCGCGTCGGTCGTCGCGGTGGTGCAGATGATGATGTCCATCCCCAGAACTTCGTCGACCTTGTCGAAGTTGATTTCCGGGAAAACGATGTGCTCTTTCAGGCCCATCGCATAGTTGCCGCGGCCGTCGAACGACGTCGGCTTCACGCCGCGGAAGTCGCGGACGCGGGGCAGCGCGATGTTGATCAGGCGGTCCAGGAATTCGTACATGCGGTCGCCGCGCAGGGTCACCTTGCAGCCAAGCGGCATCTCCTCACGCACGCGGAAGCCGGCGATCGACTTCTTGGCATAGGTGATGATGGCCTTCTGACCGGCGATCAGCGACAGCTCGTCGGCCGCCTGCTTGACCTTCTTGGTGTCCTTGACGGCTTCGCCGACACCCATGTTCAGGACGATCTTGTCCAGACGCGGGATCTGCATGTCGTTCTTGTAGCTGAACTCTTCCTTCAGCGCGGCCTTGATGGTGTCGGTGAACACCGCGCGCAGGCGGGGCGTGTACTTGGCGTCGTCCAGCATCAGATCACGTCTCCCGTGGTCTTGGCAAAGCGGACCTTGCCGCCGTCTTCCATGCGGAAGCCGACGCGGGTTGCCTTGCCGTTCTTGTCCATCAGCGACAGGTTCGACAGGTCGATCGGCATGGCCTTCGACACGCGGCCGCCCTGGCTGTTCTGGGACTGCTTGGTGTGGCGGATGGCGACGTTCACGCCGTCCACGATGGCCTTGTTGTCCTTGGGCATGACAGCGGTGATCTCACCCTGCTTGCCCTTGTCCTTGCCGGCCAGCACGACGACCTTGTCGCCCTTCTTCAGCTTGGCAGCCATCACAGCACCTCCGGTGCAAGCGAGATGATCTTCATGAAGTTCTTCGCACGCAGCTCGCGCACGACCGGCCCGAAGATACGGGTGCCGACCGGTTCGCCCTGGTTGTTCAGGATGACGGCGGCGTTGCGGTCGAAGCGGATCGAGGTTCCGTCTTCGCGATTCACTTCCTTGGCGGTGCGAACGACGACGGCCTTGCGGACGTCACCCTTCTTCACCCGGCCCCGGGGGATGGCTTCCTTCACGGACACGACAATGATGTCGCCCACCGACGCATAGCGACGGTGCGAACCACCCAGGACCTTGATGCACTGAACCCGGCGAGCGCCCGAGTTATCAGCAACATCCAGATTGGTCTGCATCTGGATCATTTGGTTTCTCCCGACCTTTGGGGACCGCCGACTGCGGCCCCAGGGTTTCGATCATTTCTGATCTGTAATGATGGACTTCAGGCGTTGACCGCTTCGTCCGTCAGGACAGTCCAGCGTTTCGTCTTCGAGATCGGGGCGCATTCGACGATGCGAACGGTGTCCCCGATCTTGAACTGGTTCTGCGCGTCATGCGCGCGGTATTTCTTCGACGAGCGCACGATCTTGTGCAGCACGGGATGCTTGAAGCGGCGCTCGACCAGGACGGTGATCGTCTGTTCGTTCTTGTCGCTGGTGACGCGGCCTTGCAGGATACGTTTGGGCATGGGCCGGGCTCCTTAGTTCGAGGCCGCGGCTTCGGCCGCTTTCTGGTTCAGAATCGTCTTCACGCGAGCCACGTCGCGACGGACGGTGCGCATCCGTGCGGTGCTTTCCAGCTGACCGGTCGCCTGCTGAAAGCGCAGGTTGAAGGCCTCTTTCTTCAGCGCAACCAGCTGATCCTTCAGCTGGTCGGGCGTCTTAGACTTCAGTTCGGTGGCGTCCATGACGCGTCTTCCTTTCAACATCACCGGAGAGCCCCTGTCGCCAGGGCCACCCTGATTCCGGTGGAGTTTCGTGATGAAGGCCTGCGCATACAGGCTGAACGCCCGTTTGGCAAGCCCGTTTGCGGGAAAAGGCAGGGGCCCCGCCGATCGCTCGGCGGGGCCCCCTTTCGCGCTGGCCCGGCGGGCCGACGCTTACCAGTCTTCGCGTGCGACGATGCGGGTCAGAACCGGCAGCTTCATCGCGCCGAGGCGCAGGGCCTCGCGGGCGATGGTGTCGTTCACGCCGTCGATCTCGAACATGATCCGGCCGGGATGCACCCGGGCCGCCCAGAAGTCGACGGAACCCTTGCCCTTACCCATCCGGACCTCGGTGGGCTTGGACGACACCGGGACGTCCGGGAAAATCCGGATCCAGACCCGGCCCTGACGCTTCATGTGACGGGTGATCGCGCGGCGGGCCGCCTCGATCTGGCGCGCGGTGACGCGCTCCGGTTCGGTTGCCTTCAGGGCGAACGAGCCAAAGTTCAGGTCGAAACCGCCCTTTGCCTCGCCGTGGATACGGCCCTTGTGCTGTTTGCGGAACTTGGTCCGTTTCGGTTGCAGCATTGTTTTCTACTCCTTACCGGGCGTCGCGGCGCGGACCACGGGGGGCCGGACCTTCCTGGGCCTCGGCAGCGCGGCGATCATGGGCCTGGGGATCATGTTCCATGATCTCGCCCTTGAAGATCCACACCTTCACGCCGATGATCCCGTACGGGGTCGTGGCTTCGCAGAGTGCATAGTCGATGTCGGCCCGCAGGGTGTGCAGGGGCACGCGGCCCTCGCGATACCACTCGGTCCGTGCGATCTCGGCGCCGCCCAGACGGCCGGCGACGTTCACGCGGATGCCCAGGGCGCCCATGCGCATCGCGTTCTGGACCGAACGCTTCATCGCACGGCGGAACGACACGCGACGCTCCAGCTGCTGAGCGATCGACTCGGCGACCAGTTGCGCATCGACGTCGGGCTTGCGCACTTCGACGATGTTCAGGTGCAGTTCGCTGTCGGTGAAGTTCGCCAGCTTCTTGCGCAGGGTCTCGATGTCCGCACCCTTCTTGCCGATGATGACACCGGGACGCGCTGCGTGAATGGTCACGCGGCACTTCTTGTGGGGGCGCTCGATGATGACGCGGCTGATGCCGGCCTGCTTGGCTTCGGTGCGGATGAAGTCCCGGATCTTCAGGTCTTCAAGCAGCAGATTGCCATAGTCCTTGTCGTCGGCGTACCAGCGGCTGTCCCAGGTGCGGTTGACCTGGAGGCGCATGCCGATCGGATTGACCTTCTGACCCATTACGCTTGCTCCTCGACTTGGCGCACCTTGATGGTGATTTCCGAAAACGGCTTCATGATCTTGCCGAAGCGGCCACGTGCCCGCGGACGGCCACGCTTCATCACCAGGTTCTTGCCGACCCAGGCCTCGGCGACGACCAGGTTGTCGACGTCCAGACCGTGGTTGTTCTCGGCGTTCGCGATGGCGGACTGAAGGCACTTCTTCACGTCGCCGGCGATGCGCTTGTGCGAGAAGGTCAGGTCGGCCAGAGCCTTGTCGACCTTCTTGCCGCGGATCAGCTGAGCCACCAGGTTCAGCTTCTGCGGCGAGGTGCGAAGCATCTTCGTCTTGGCGAAGGCCTCGTTCTCCGCCACGCGGCGCGGATTGTTTTCCTTACCCATGACGATTACTTCCTCTTGGCTTTCTTGTCCGCGGCGTGCCCGTAATAGGTGCGCGTGGGCGAATATTCACCGAATTTCTGACCGATCATCTCTTCGCTGACGTTCACGGGGATGTGCTTGTGCCCGTTGTAGACGGCAAAGGTCAGGCCGACGAATTGCGGCAGGATGGTCGAGCGACGCGACCAGATCTTGATGACGTCGGATTTCCCCGACTCACGGGCCTTCTCGGCTTTCTTGAGCACATAGGCGTCAACAAAGGGGCCTTTCCAAACAGAACGTGCCATAGGTCAGCGCCCCTTCTTCTTCGCGTGACGCGAACGCAAGATGTACTTGTCGGTCGCCTTGTTGCTGCGGGTCTTCTTGCCCTTGGTGTCCTTACCCCAGGGCGTGACCGGCGTGCGGCCACCCGAGGTGCGGCCCTCACCACCACCATGCGGGTGGTCGATCGGGTTCATGGCGACACCGCGGACGCTCGGGCGGATGCCCTTGTGGCGGTTGCGGCCGGCCTTGCCGAGGTTCTGGTTCGAATGGTCGGCATTCGACACGGCGCCGATGGTCGCCATGCATTCCTGACGGACCAGGCGCAGCTCGCCCGAGGACAGGCGGATCTGGGCATAGCCGCCGTCACGACCCACGAACTGGGCATAGGTGCCAGCCGAACGCGCGATCTGGCCGCCCTTGCCGGGCTTCAGCTCGACGTTGTGGACGATCGTGCCGATGGGCATGCCGCTGAAGGGCATGGCGTTGCCCGGCTTCACGTCGACTTTGGAACCCGCCACGACCTTGTCGCCGATGGCCAGACGCTGCGGTGCCAGGATATAGGTCTGCTCGCCGTCTTCGTACTTGATCAGCGCGATGAAGGCGGTGCGGTTGGGATCGTACTCAATCCGCTCGACCGTGCCGGCCATGTCGAACTTGGTGCGCTTGAAATCGACGATGCGATACAGGCGTTTCGCGCCGCCGCCTTGGCGCCGCATGGTGATCCGTCCGGTGTTGTTCCGGCCGCCTTTCTTGGTCAGACCCTCGGTGAGGCTCTTGACCGGGCGACCTTTCCAAAGCTCCGAACGGTCGATCAGAACCAGCCCACGCTGGCCAGGCGTCGTCGGTTTGTACGACTTCAATGCCATCTTTCTGTCTTCCGTTGCTTTGGACCAGGGTGGTCCGTTTCAGTCAATTGCGGCGGCCCCGGAATGCCGGGGCCGCCAGATCGCGTCCGGTTATCAGAGACCGGTCGAAACGTCGATGGTGCTGCCGGCTTCCAGCGTCACATAGGCCTTCTTGACGTCGCTGCGACGACCCAGCTGGCCGCGGAAGCGCTTCTGCTTGCCCTTGGTGATGGTGGTGTTGACCGCCTTCACCTTGACACCGAACAGGGCCTCGACGGCCTGCTTGATCTGCGGCTTGTTCGAGTCCTTGGCGACCTGGAACACGACGCCGTTGTTCTCGGACGTCATGGTGGCCTTCTCGGTGATGATCGGCTTGACGATCACGTCGTAATGTTCTGCTTTCGCGCTCATTTCAGACGAGCCTCCAGAGCTTCGACACCGGCGCGCGTGATGACCAGGGTATCACGCTTGAGGATGTCATACACGTTGGCACCCATCGACGGCAGGATGTCCACGCCTTCGATGTTGCGGGCGGCACGGGCGAAGTTCTCGTTCACTTCGGCACCGTCGATCACCAGCACGCGCTTCCAGCCGTTCTCACGGACGGCCTTGGCGACGGCTGCGGTCTTGGCATCGGCGAGGTTCAGATCCTCGATGATCACCAGTTCACCCGCGGTGGCCTTCGCCGACAGCGCGTGACGCAGACCCAGGGCACGGACCTTCTTGGGCAGATCGAAGGCGTGCGACCGCGGGGTCGGACCCTTGTAGACGCCGCCGTGACGGAAGGTCGGCGCCTTGCGGGAGCCGTGGCGTGCGCCGCCGGTGCCCTTCTGGCGATAGATCTTCTTGGTCGAGTAGCTGACGTCCGACTTGCCCAGCACCGAGTGGGTGCCGGCCTGTGCCTTGGCGCGCTGCCAACGCACGACGCGCTGCAGGATGTCGCCGCGCGGCTCCAGCCCGAAGATGTCGTCGGCCAGATCGATCGACCCGGCTGCGCCGGAATCCAGCTTGATCACATCAAGTTTCATCACTTGTCTCCTTCCGGCGCGTCGTCATTGGAGGCCGGCTCTTCCGCGTTGGGATCGGCAGCGTCCTTGTCCGACTTGATCGAGGCTTCGGCCTCGGCCAGGGCGGCGGCTTCCTGCTCGGCGGCCAGACGGGCGGCCTCCTCACGGGCGGCTTCTTCCTCGGCGGCGGCGGCGGCGGCGGCTTCCTCAGCCAGGCGCGCGGCTTCGCGGGCGGCGGACCGCAGGGCGGCCGGATAGATCAGGTTCTCGGGCGTCGCCTTCTTCACGGCGTCCTTGACGGTGACCCAGCCACCCTTCGAGCCCGGAACCGAGCCCTTGACCATGATCAGGCCGCGCTCGGAATCCGTGCGGACGACCTGCAGGTTCTGCGTGGTGACGCGGACGGCACCCAGGTGACCTGCCATCTTCTTGCCCTTGAACACCTTGCCGGGGTCCTGGCACTGGCCGGTCGAACCGTGCGAACGGTGGCTGACGGACACGCCGTGCGACGCGCGCAGACCGCCGAAGTTGTGGCGCTTCATGGCGCCCGCAAAGCCCTTACCGATCGAGATGCCGGCGATGTCCACATACTGACCCGAGAAGTAGTGGTCAGCCGTGATCTCCTCACCGACGTTGATCAGGTTCTCTTCCGCAACGCGGAATTCCACGATCTTGCGCTTGGGCGCGACCGAGGCCTTGGCAAAGTGACCGCGCATCGCTGCGGTCGTGCGCTTTGCTTTCGCCTCGCCGGCGCCCAGCTGGACGGCGGTATAGCCATCGGTCGCGGCGGTGCGCTGCGCGATGACCTGCAGGCCGTCCAGTTGCAGGACGGTGACGGGAACCTGACGGCCGTCCTCGAGGAACAGACGGGTCATGCCCAGTTTCTTGGCGATGATACCAGTACGCAACATGATCTGCCTCCTCAGACTTTGATCTCGACGTCCACGCCGGCGGCGAGGTCGAGCTTCATGAGGGCGTCAACGGTCTGCGGGGTCGGATCGACGATGTCCAGCAGACGCTTGTGCGTGCGGATTTCCCACTGGTCGCGCGACTTCTTGTCGATGTGCGGACCGCGCAGGACGGTGAATTTCTCGATCTTGTTCGGCAGCGGGATCGGGCCGCGGACGGTCGCGCCGGTGCGCTTGGCCGTGTTGACGATTTCCTGGGTGCTGGCGTCCAGCACGCGGTAATCAAAGGCCTTCAGCCGGATCCGGATATTCTGGCTTTGCATAAAGACATCCCTCTTGCGGGGAGTTCCAGTCGAGAGGCTGACGGCGCACCACGCGGCGCCAGCATCGGACCGTACGAAAAAAACGCAGGCCGCCCACGATGAGGCGGCCACGCGCAAAACCGACGATTCTTCGCGAACCGGCAGCGTTGCGGTCCTATGCCGCAAATCGGCCTGCCCGTCAAGCGCCACGGGCCGCATGAAAAAGGCCACCCCGAAGGGTGGCCTTTCCCGCAGCATTCCTTGGCCCGTTCGGGCCCTGGATCACTTGATGATCTTGGAGACGACGCCTGCGCCGACGGTGCGG
>NZ_VDDD01000201.1 GCF_006151785.1 Paracoccus marcusii | reverse complement strand
CAACCTGCGCCAATCGGCGTAAACAACCCTTGGACTCCGGTCGCGGCTGGATGAAAGACCCGTGGCAGGTCAGCAGCGCCAGCCGCGCTGCGGACAGCGTCGAGTCAGAGATCACCGCGCCGGTGCCCGCCTTGTTGCCATGGTCGGCGTGGAACAGCGTCTTGCCGTCCGACATGGTCGGGCCGTTGCCGCTGCCCGCCTCGAGGAGGGTGACGAGGATCCGCGCCTCGGTCTCGGCCGCGGCCTGGCCCATGCGGCGGGCGAGGTCGGAGAAGGCGCCAAGATCGTCGTTCACCAGCACCGGCCGCGTGACTCCGATCTTCCGCGCCCAGGTCTCGACCTTGTAGGCCTCACGCGCCTCGGCCATGGTCCCGGCCTTGATCTCGCCGTGCTCGTTCAGCTTCTCCAGCAGCGGCGCCTCGCCCAGCATGATCTTGTTCACCGCGCGGAAGTCCCGCGCCGTGGTCTGGCGACCAAGGCGGCGGATGCCCGAGGGTGCGGCCTGATAGGCGTCACGCAGCACCCGGCCCACTGTGTCCCCGAGGATGATCGGGAAGTCGGAGGTGGTGTGCAGCGCGCGGGTCACGAGGCTCGCCGGCGACAGCGCCATTGTCGACTCGCCGCGCAGGGTCAGCAGCTCCTTCGCCATGTCCACGGGCGTGGAATAGGCGTAGCGCCGGGCGGGCTCGGAAAGCTCGTGGCGCGGGTTGATCCGGGCATAGAGCGCCTCGCCCATCTGGCGGGCGCGCAGGGCGGGGTCGTCGTAGCTCTCGCCCATCTCGACGCGAACCTGTTCGGTGCGGATCGCGGGCGCGCTGCGCTTCGCCAGCGCCTCGAAGGCGGCGCGGCGGGCGGTGTCGGGATCGGCGTTCGCATCGATCTGGCCGTCGATCCAGGACTGGTCCAGCCCGGCGATGCTGGCGATGGATCGGATCTCGGCGTTCGTCGCGGCGCGGGTCTCGGTGTTGGGCGCCGTGTCGGCGGCCTCTCGGGTGGTCGTGTCGGTCATCTCTGTCTCCATGCGAATATGGGCGCCGGGGTCGGCGGGCGTCGGCACCAGGGAAATCTCGTGGGGCGTCCAGCGCACGGCGGTCAGCACGCGCGCGCCGTTCTCGGTCGTCTCGGCCCAATCCTCGACCGAGTAGCCGACCGAGACGTGCCGCAGGATGCCCGCCAGCACGTCCTGCCAGACCGGCTCCACCTCGGGCCGGGCAGAAAACTGGATGAGCGCGGTGCCGCGCTTGCCGTCTACCGCGGCGCTGCGGACGGAGCCGAGCACGTCCCGCACCGCGGTCTGGCGATGCGCATCGAGGACGCTGGCGCCTTCCAGCCTGGACAGGTCCACGGCCTGCGGATCGAGGCTGAGCCGTTCGATGTACTGGCCCGCCATATCGCGGCGACGCACGGGCGCGCCGGTGGACCAGACAACCTCGACGGTGCGGGCCTCCGCGTCGGCAGTCGCGGGCGCCAGCGTCGCGCGGCGAGTGAGAAGATCGTGGGTATCAGTCATCGGCCGCCTCCTTCTGCTGCGGCGTGGCCGTCTGGCCGAAGGCGAGCCCCAGCCCCATCGCGCGTTCGCGGTCCGCGGCGATCTCGGCATCCACCTGTTCGGCGTCGTAGCCGCGCTCGGAGATCGCCTGGGACCGGCTCTTCAGCCCCGCGCCGATCGCCATGATCTCGGCCTGCACGTCCTTCATCGGATCGACGTAGTCGAACTTCGGCGGCAGCCATTCGCACCCCAGGTAGGCTTCCGGGTTCCGGTCGAAGTCCCGCGCGGGCAGATCGCCGGTCAGCACTGCCAGCCGCACGAACCGTTCCCAGACCGGGCGGCAGAACAGGTGGACGACCACGTTGTGCTGCAGCTGCTCGACGCGGCGACGGAACTCGATCAGCCCCGCGCGGATCGAGGAATAGGTGACGCCCTCGAGGTCGCCCGAGACCAGCTCGTAGGGCAGGCCCAGCCCGGCCGCGACAGCGCGCAGGTGGTTTTTCACGAACAGCGCGTAGGCGTCGTGCTCGGTCGGGTTCGAGAAGCGGATGTCGGTGCCGGGCGGCAGGGGGATCAGGCTGCCGGGCTCCATGCCCACGGTTAGCGCGCCGCCGGTATTGGTGCCCGAGAGCCCGCCCGCCGTGCCGTCCGGATCGGTGATGAAGCCGGTGAACAGCGCCGCGACCTTGGCCTTGACCAGCGCGGCGTCCTCGAACTGGTCGAGCTCGTGCAGCCGCAGCAGCACCGGCGCGAGCCAGGTGATCCCGCGCAGCTGGCCCGCCGCGAGCGGCTTGAACAGGTGCAGGCAATCGGCGGCGGGGACGCGGAGCGGGTCCATGCGGAGAGACCCCAGCGGATCGCTCGGCCGGGAGGACGAGACCCGGTAGGCGACCCGGCGACCGGCGGCATCGAACTCGATGCCCGCACGGATCCGCGCCCCGCCGCCGATCTCGCGGTGCAGGTCCATGGGAACCTGCTCGCGATCCAGAAGCTCGAGGTGAAGGGGGATGCCGGTGGCGTCGCTGGCTACGCGGAGCCGGGCGAAACTCTCGCCGCTCTCGACCATCGCGCGCACGGCCATGGCCTGCAGCCCGTAGAAATCCGCCAGCCCGTCCGGGGCGGCGTGATCGGTCCAGCGCAGCCAGAGCGCCTGGAGCCGCTCGCGCACCGCCCTGTCAGGATGGGTGGACTGCGGCTTGATCCCGGCGCCGACGACATTGCCGACCAGGCTATCGACCGCCGCCGCGACCCACGGGTTGTTGCGCGCATAACTCCCGGCCCGCCGCGCCGCCGTGGTCGCGCCCGCCAGGATCGTCGCGTTCAGCCCGTCGACCGTCCGCGCCCCCTCCCAACGCCGCCCGCCACCCGCAGCGTCGAAGCCGCGAGCGCGCGCGAGGCCGAGAAGGCGATGGAGGAACGTCGGCATGGGCGACAGAATCGCCTGAAACGAACCCTCAAGCTATTGGGAATGTTTGGGAAACGTGGGCGTTGCCCCCTCGCTTGATGGGGGTGCAAGTGGGGAGTGATCCTCAAACGCCACTGCTTCTCTTGTGGCGAGCAAGTTCTGAAGATATTTCTAGCGGTTATGGAAACATTAGAACTTCTCGACCCCGAATCGTTTGTGGCCGTGCTCGCTGCGCGTCGAGGACTGCGTTCTGAAGCCCTGCTGTTCAGATACCTAGAGAGAAAGACGAGGGCGGCAAACCGCGGAGCCAAGGCTCGTAGGTCACTGGGGAACGTATACGCACTGTTGGTAATTGCTGAGGACTTCCTTGATGGCCGGGAGAACGGCTCTCGGTTCACTGACTGTTGATTTCCACCCAGAACTGAGCCGGGTTTTCCATCGAGAAGTGAGCCACCTCTGATTATGGATAT
>NZ_VDDD01000200.1 GCF_006151785.1 Paracoccus marcusii | reverse complement strand
TCGGCCTCGGCGCGGGCGTCGCGGTCGCGGGCGTCGCGCGCGGCCTCGGCCTCGGCCTCCAGACGCCGGGCAGTCAGCGCCCGGTCGCGGAACACCTGCATCGCCCCGGCCATCGCCCCAATCTCGTCGCCACGGCCGGCATGGGGGACCGGCGTCTCCAGATCACCATCCGCCAGACGGGTCATCGCCGCCGTCATCCCCTCGATCGGACGAGAGATGATCTGCGCGCCGAACCAGACGACGACCAGCGTTCCCAGCAGCATCAGCGCCGCGGTCAGCACTGCCCGGTCGCGCGTCTGGGTGACATGCGCCATCACGGTCGCGCGCGGCACATGCATCATCAGGGTCCAGCTTTCGTCCATGCCGGGAAAGGCGACAGACCCTGTCAGGACCATCGACTGTTGCCCGTCCACTTCGGCGTAGTGCATCGGTCCCGCCGCCATCAACGCCTGGTCCGCAGCCTGCACCGGCTGGCCCAGCAGCGCGCGGTCCTCATGCGCGATCCACAGCCCCCCAGAGCTGACCAGCCGCACGCGACCGTCGCCAAAGGGACGCAGCTCCTCGATCCGCGCCGACAGCCGGTCCAGCGATACGTCGCCGGTCAGCACGCCCACCAGCCGCGTGCCGTCGCGGACCACGCCGCTGACGGTGGTCATCAGGACCTCGGCGCCGTTCACGGGGTACAGATAGGGCGGCGTGATCAGGCTGCGATCCTCGCGCAGCGGCCGGTCGTACCAGCTGTCGGTCCCGGCCTCGGGGCGCATGTCCAACTGTTCGATGCCGATGCTTCCGTCAGGGGCGTAGAAGAAATACGGCACGAACCGCCCGGCGGCATCCGCATAGGGGCTGCCCAGATGGGCGCCATCCGGCCCAAGCGCGTCGGGTTCCAGCGCCAGCGTCATGCCGACCAGATCGGGACGCGTGCGCAGGATCGTCGTGACGATGGACGCCAGTGCGTCGCGATTTGCGGGATCGTCGGCGATCGCCCCCTCGATCCCGGCGACGCCGGTGCGGACAGTGTCGATGACGCTGGCGACCTCCTGCGCGATGGTCGCGGCATAGCCGGTCATCAGCGCGCTGGCATGCGCCTCGGATTCGCGAGCCGAATCGCGCGTCATCAGGCTTGTCGTCAGCGCGATCACGGCGACGATGGCAAAGGCGGTCAGCGCGGCGGCGGACAGGGCCAGCTTGGCGCGGATGGAGATGGAACGGAACGGCATGCTTGCCCCTCTCTTGGGGGTTGGTCGGGAAAGAGGTCTGTCTTGCCGGGATAGCAGCCACAGGTTTCCGATCCGTTACCGGGCCGCCGTCGAACGTGACCAAATCGATCGATCCCGACGGCCGTCGACGGGCTAGCCCTTCAGGCGGGCCATGAATTTACGGTCGATCCGGTCCTTGACCCGCCACAGCCAACGGCCCTGCAGGACGATGCCGTGCCACTGGGCCAGCGCCTCCTGTCCGCCAAGCGAGATGATCTTCAGATAGTCGCGCTGCGGCCGGAACGCCCGGCAGGGGCGGCCCAGATGCCGCGCGGCAAGGTTCGCCGCCAGCACGGGCGCCTGACGCACGGCAAAGACACCGGCCTTTGGGCGCGGGGCGTGGGTCATGAAGGCGCAGTCGCCGGCCGCGAACAGGTCGGGATGGCCCGGCACCTGCAGGCACGCCCCCACGCGGACAAAGCCCGCCTCGTCCACCGGCAGATCGCGCGCCAACCAGTCCGGCGCACGCGCGCCGGCGATGCCCAGGGTCAGGGCGCTGTCGATCCGCCGTCCATCGGCCAGCACCACGTGATCGGCCGCGACCCAATGCACGCGCGCCTCCGTCAGGATCGCGACCCCTGCCCTCTCCAGTGCGCGGCGCAGCAGGGTCCGGGCGCGTGGCGTCAAAGCTGCGGCGATGCGGGGCCCGGTCTCGACCAAAGTGACGGGCGCGCGCTGGCGATGGGACAGGGCAAGCGCGATCTCGGCCCCCGCCACGCCGCCGCCGATCACGACCGACGGCAGGCCCCGGTCGGGCAACGGCAGATCTGCGCGCAGCGGCTTGACGGCGCGCGCGTGGTCACGAAACCCCGCGATTTCGGGCATGACGCCGTGGCTGCCCACATCCAGCGCGGCCTGGGAATAATCCAGACGCTGCGCCGTGCCGCAAGGCTGCACGGCCGTGACCTGGCGCGCGACCGGGTCGATCCCGGTGATACGCGCGCGCAGAAAACTCGCCCCGTGCCGCGCGGCGAAATCCACCAGCCCGACGCTCAGCTGGTCGGCGTGGTAATGGCCCGCGATCAAGCCGGGATACATGCCCGAATAGGTCGCCTGTTCGGTCATGTCGACCAGCAGAACGGCCGCCTCCGGCAGCGCCGCCCGCAGCGGCGGCAGCGCCAGCAGATTGGCATGCCCCGCCCCCAACAGCAGGATGGGCGTCCCGCTCACCCCTGGGCGTTCTGATGCGCGTAAAGACCCACCGAGCGGTCCAGATGCGCCTGCATCGCGGCCACCGCGCCGTCCGGATCATGCGCGGCGATCAGGTCGGTGATGGCCTCGTGCTCGCGCAGGGTGACCTGTTCGTTGCCCGACCAATGCAGCAGGACGCCGTGATACTGAAACAGCCAGCGCAGCATCGATTGGCTGGTGGCAATCAGGATCGGATTGCCCGAGATCGCCGCGATGCGCGCATGGAACGCCATGTCCTGGGTGACAAAGCGCGCGGCATCGCCCAGACAGTCGCGCTGCGCGGCGATCAGGTCGCGCAGGTCGGCCACATCGGCCTCTGTCGCGGTCTGGGCGGCCATGCGCACCAGCCCGCATTCGAACATCCGCCGCGCCTGCTTCAGGTGGTCCAGCTGGTCGGGTTCCGACGACAACAGCATCCGCGCCACGTCGTCCACGCGGCTGAGGACGCTGTCCGCGCTCAGCGCGTTCACGCGGCTTCGCTCGCCGTGACTGATGGTGATCAGGCCCATGGTGTGCAGGTGCTGCAGCGCCTCGCGCACGGCGGGGCGGCCGGTGCCGAAACGCTCCATCAGGTCGCGTTCTGACGGCAGCGGCGCGCCGGGCGTCAGCTCTCCGCTGGCGATCATGTCGCGCAGGCGGTCGAACACTTGGTCGGACAGCTTGCGCCGGACGATTCGGTCGGAAGGGTCGGTCGGTTGCATCATGCCCATGGTTTAGGACGGCCCGCGCCCGCCTGCAAATCCGGCGCGTCGTCCTGATCCCAGCCCCAGGGCGCCAGCCCCGCCCGCGCATCGGGCGTCAGGTTGGCGCGCAGGATGCGCCCGCCCAGATGCAGCCGCACCAGATCGCCCCCCTGCGCATCATGGACCGGCGCGCCGGCCAGCGCCGCCAGCGCGGCCACGACCCCGGCCACCGGGCG
>NZ_VDDD01000199.1 GCF_006151785.1 Paracoccus marcusii | reverse complement strand
TCGCTTCATTGTCCGTCCTCAAGTTGGATCGGACTCTAATCGATGGTGGAGGAAAAATCCCGTAGCAGGTCACACGCGCTACCTGAGGTTACCCTAAGCAACTTGAAGTTGCGATCATATGTCGGTGACGGGGCGTGAGATAGCCAATTCTTCGTCGAAAATGCCTCCGTATCTCGGGCCAATCTACTCCCGTATAAGTTGAATGATGCGGAATCTCGCTGCCGTAGGCGTGCGTTGGTGCTCCAGGTAATCAATGGGAGACGCATGATGTTGAAGACTCCGTTCAAGGCTCTATTGGTGGGCAGCCAGATCGCTGTGACCAGCCTGATGGCAACTACGGCCATTGCGCAGACCACCCAGATCGAGACCCCTCAGGGTTCCACGGTGATTGTTCCAGACAACGCGCTGGAGGATGAGCCATCCGGCGGTTTCGTCACCGAGGGCGACTACCCCCGTCTGGAAAGCATCGAGAACTATGAGGCGATTGCAGAGACCCTGTCAGATCAGGGGTATTCCGATATTTTCATCCAGCGCGAGGGCCCGATCCCGACGGTCACCGCGCAGCGCGCCGGCGTTCCGACCGAACTGGTCTACAGCACGGCCAACGGCCGTCTTGTTTCTGTTGATGGGGTCGAAACCCGTGCTGATCCTGAAGGATCGTCTGCAGGTGACGATGCCGGGCAGGCAGAGGCCGGAGCATCGGATGCAGGCGATGATAGTGATACACCAGATACCCCAGGTGACGATGACGGGGCGAGTGAGGATAGCGCCGGTGATAATGGGGCCGATGGCGGGTCAGATGCAGGCGATGGCGGGGCTGACACCGGCTCGGATGGATCTGACGGTGGCGAGGCGGATGGTGGCTCGGACGGCAGCGATTCAGACAGCGGCTCTGACGGTGGCTCCGAGGGAGGCGATGCCGATGGGGGATCAGACAGCAACGGCTGATATCGCTAGGAAACACGCTCTACGGTGAGGAAGCCCCCGCAGCATGGTACTGCGGGGGTTTTTGCAGGCGCGTCGATATCGACATGCGCTATGGGAATTGCCTGGATTTATTTACAGAGCGACGCTGCCCCCCCAAGTCACATTAGAAACAGGCGGAAGGGGCGCATCTAGGATGGTCCTGAAGCCATGAGTGTAGGGTACCGAACTGATGCACAACAAAGGCGGTCCCGTGTTGGGACCGCCAGATGGTGACAGTATTCAGATCACTCAGTTGGCTGCTGTCTGAAGCAGGTCGGTGATGCGCCGGACAGATGCACGACGGTTCTCGCGGATGTCGCCCTCCTGCTGGATCCGTGGGAACTGTTCACCGTAACCCTGGATGACCATGTTCTCCGGCGGAACCTGAAAATATTCGCTCAAGGCAAGCGCCACCGACTCCGCGCGACGGTCAGACAGGGCGAGGTTTGCCGCAGGATCGCCCACGGTGTCCGTATGCCCTTCAACAAGGAAGATTTCATTCGGATTGCCTGCGATCGCTTCACTGATGACATTCCCCAGAGCAGTCAGTTTCTTGGCTTGGTCAGCGTCAATGGCGGCTGAGTCCGTCTGGAATGTGATGGCGTTGACGTCAACGGAGGTGACCAGCGAACGAACCTCAGGAATGTCACGGACCTGCGACAGGCTGAACCGTCGATCAACGGCCAACCGGGCCATCAGGGCTTCCCGGAGCGCGGCTTCGTCCAGATCAGCTGCCGACCCGTCGAGCGTAGGCGCCGGAGCGGGCAGACTTGCGACATTAACGGGCTCCACGACCGATGTGTCGTCAAGCAGCATTGTCTGTTCTCCATCAGCTGAGATGAGCGTTCGGCGCAGGATCCGCAGATCGGCGTCACGGATCGTGACAATACGGCTGCCATCAGACCGCGTCACGGTGGTGCGCGAGGATCCATCATCGAAGTTTTCTGTCGCGACAGTCGACCCGGGCTGGCGAAGGAGAGCGACGTCATCCCTGATCACCTGCTGGGTGCCATCGGAACGGGTTACGACGATGCGGTCGGGCGTCGACAGCGCGACCTGGCGATTGTTGTTGAGCATCGCGCCGACAGCCACTCCGCCCAGACCCAGCAGGATGGCCTTCGCCAGATCATTATCATCATCGCTGTCGCTGGACTGCTGCTGATTGCCATCAGCCGAGGTGGCTTGCTGCAGGGTGGTCGCAAAATCTTCGCTTGAGGAACGGCTGTTTTCCTCGGTTACTTCTTCTTCAGTCACCTCGGCAGTAGCCGAGTCATCCAGCGCGGCGGCGGTTGGTGCGTCAGCAGTTTGCGCGCTTGTCTCGGACGCCGTAGGAGCGTCAGCAGTCGTCGTTGGAATGTCAGTGCCGGAAGCGTTCGCGTCAGTTTGGGCGTCGTTCTGTCCGTCGGCGCCGGCTGTCGAAGGTTCCTCCGTTCCGGGATTCAAGGGCGCTGGCGGGTTTGCCGGGACGGTGCTGCTTTCGGAAGGCTCAAGCCCATCCGTAAGGTCATCTGCACCCGGCAGGGTCGTTTCCGCCTCCGGTGCCGCGCCAGTCGCTTCCGTCTCCGCACTCTGCTGCTCTGCCGCCATCGCGTCTTCCAGCGCCGCCTCAGGGTCGGTGGTGTTGGTGTCGGGCATTGCTTCAGCATCTGCCTCAGGGAGCGCGTCCACCGCTGGCGTCGCCACGTCGGTTTGGGCAGATGAGGCCTCTGCATCAGAACTCACCTCAGCGGCGCCAGCACCTTCTACAGGCATGGTTTCCGTCGTTGTCCCGGTCGCCTCACTTGCCTCGGTCTCAGCTTCCTCCTGCTCCGCCGCCATCGCTTCGTCCAGGGCTGCGTCATTTTCGGTGGCGTCGGGTTCTGCAGTCACATCGGACGCCGCTTCAGAGGCAGGCCCCGCGCCACCCTCTGGCGTGGTCATCTCGGCCTCGACGGGTGAGGCCGCTGCATCAGCATCAGTCTCGGCAGCGACAGTCGCATCACCGCCGGCGGGAGAGGCTTTCTGCGAAGTCGGTGCGGCCGCATCGGCCTTGGGCACGATCTCTTCTGCAGGAGGCACGACCTGCGAATTGCCATCAGCTGCAGCTTGAGCTGCAGCCATCTGCGGTGAGAGAAGTGAAAGACATGCCGCGATGGCTGTCGAGGTGTGGAAAATCCGGCGCATGATGGTTCCCAAATTACAACCTGAGGTAGACTTCACTACAACATGCCCCGTGCGAGTCAGTTCCATAACCTCAGTTCTGCAAAACTAAAAATGTATGCATCAAATTAATTACAATACCTTATATAATTTTCCCCTATGTAGAGATCTAAATTGCTCAGATTGGGAAATTATTATTTTTACTTATCAATTTGATCTGCCGTAACAGAGAAGCCATAATGATGTATTTCTTGCCTGCGCATGCTTTGGGGCTCTGTTGCACAAATCGCGTCAGGGATTCATCTCGTGAATCCAGCGTGGTAGCTGTGATGCATGAGCAGA
>NZ_VDDD01000198.1 GCF_006151785.1 Paracoccus marcusii | reverse complement strand
AGCCCGCCTGCGCCAGCGCGCGCGCCACGACAAAGCCGTCGCTGCCATTCGCGCCCGGCCCGCACAGGACGACCGCCCGCCCCGGACGCGGCCAGCGCAGGCGGATCTGGCCCGCGACGGCACGTCCCGCGCGGGTCATCAGGTTCAGCCCGGACGTCACGCCGCTGCCTATCGCCGCGGATTCGATGGCGCGCATTTGAGCGACGGTGACGATTTCACTGCCTTCCATCATGGTCGATGATTAATCCTTGGGCTGAATGGTGAAATATTAGGCATACGAGCCGGACAAACGGCTTGGGGGCTTCCAAGATCATGCTGCTGCATTTACGCGGTTCATCAAACGCGCCAATCAGTCTTCAGGCAAGCCGCGAGGAAGGGTCTATTGCGATGAAGAAGATCGAGGCGATCATCAAGCCGTTCAAGCTGGACGATGTCAAAGAGGCGCTGCAGGAAGTCGGCGTGCAGGGTCTTTCCGTGACCGAGGTCAAGGGTTTCGGTCGTCAGAAGGGCCATACCGAACTGTATCGCGGCGCTGAATATGTCGTCGACTTCCTGCCCAAGGTGAAGATCGAGATGGTGCTGCCCGACGATCAGGTCGATGCCGCCATCGAGGCGATCGTCGCCGCCGCGCGCACCGAGAAGATCGGCGACGGCAAGATCTTCGTCTTGCCCGTCGAACAGGCGATCCGCATCCGGACCGGAGAGACGGGCGACGACGCCGTCTGATCGACCGAAGTTACACAGGCCTTCGCGCCCGGCAGGCCCAGGCCGCCGGGCCGCATCTACGAAGAAAGGGAAGAGATGCAAATCAAGGATGTCTTGAAGCTGATCGAGGACGAGGATGTCGCCTATGTCGACGTTCGCTTCACCGACCCCAAAGGCAAGCTGCAGCACGTGACGCTGGACCGCGACCTGGTCGACGAGGACTTCTTCGAGGAAGGCTTTATGTTTGACGGCAGCTCGATCGCGGGCTGGAAGTCGATCGACCAGTCGGACATGAAGCTGATCCTGGACCCCGCCTCGGTCTATATCGATCCGTTCTATGCCGAAAAGACGCTGTGCGTGCATTGCAACGTGGTCGAGCCCGACACGAACGAGCCCTATTCGCGCGACCCGCGCGGCACCGCCGCCAAGGCCGAGGCCTATCTGAAGGCGTCGGGCATCGGTGATGCGGCCTATTTCGGACCCGAGGCCGAATTCTTCATCTTCGACGACGTGCGCTATTCGGTGACGCCGCAGAAGGTGTCGTTCCAGATCGACGCGGTCGACGCCGCTTGGAACACCGACACCGAATACGAGATGGGCAACACCGGTCACCGCGCGGCCCACAAGGGCGGCTATTTCCCGGTCAACCCCGTCGACACCGCCCAGGACATCCGCGGCGAGATGCTGTCCACCATGAAGCGCATGGGCATGCGCGTCGACAAGCATCACCACGAGGTCGCGACCTGCCAGCACGAGCTGGGCCTGATCTTCGGTGGTCTGGTCGAGCAGGCCGACAACATCCAGAAATACAAGTACGTCATCCACAACGTGGCCCATGCCTATGGCAAGTCGGTCACCTTCATGCCCAAGCCCATGAAGGGCGACAACGGGTCGGGGATGCACGTCAACATGTCGATCTGGAAGGACGGCAAGCCGCTGTTCTCGGGTGACAAATATGCGGACCTGTCGCAGGAGGCGCTGTACTTCATCGGCGGCATCCTGAAGCATGCCAAGGCGCTGAACGCGCTGACCAACCCGTCGACCAACAGCTACAAGCGCCTGATCCCGGGCTTCGAGGCCCCCGTGCTGCGCGCGTTCTCGGCCCGCAACCGCTCGGGCTGCGTCCGGATCCCGTGGACGGAGAGCCCCAAGGCCAAGCGCGTCGAAGCGCGTTTCCCCGACCCCTCGGCCAACCCGTACCTGTGCTTTGCGGCGCTGCTGATGGCGGGCCTGGACGGCATCAAGAACAAGATCGATCCGGGCCCGGCCTCGGACAAGGATCTCTACGATCTGCCGCCCGAGGAGCTGGCCGAGATCCCGACCGTCTGCGGGTCCCTGCGCGAGGCGCTGGAGGAGCTGGAGAAGGACATGGACTTCCTGCTGCAGGGCGACGTGTTCACCCGCGACCAGCTGGAAGGCTATATCGCGCTGAAATGGGAAGAGGTCTATGCCTACGAGCATACCCCCCATCCCATCGAATACGCGATGTATTACAGCTGCTGATCCCGTCCGCGGATCAGATCGGAGGGCGGTCCTGCGGGGCCGCCCCTTTCTCATGCGATCACGACGTCCACACGGAACGACACGGTTTGGTGAGTGGGTGTCACGAAAGTCGGTTTCCGGCGTGTCTGTAAGCATGGATCGACACGGTCCACCCACATGACACCCAGGAGAGACATGATGAAACGTCTTGTTGCCGCCGCCACCACCGCCGCCCTGATGGCGCTGTCCGCACTGCCCGCCGCCGCCGGCCTGGCGGGCATGAGCGAACGCCCCGATTTCGCGCCCGCGCCCATGGCGCAGGTCATGGTCGAACGTCGCGCAGGTGATCTGTTCACCGCCCGCGAACTGGGCCAGCGCAACCTGATGGCCGACGATGTCGTGTCCGTCACGCTGCTGCCGTCGGCCGGTGACGCAGCCATGCGGTCCAGCCGTCACGACAGCTGATCGTCGTCAGCGTTGCAAAACGTATGGTCCGCCCCGTCTGCAAGCGGCAATTTTTGATAACATGATCAGTCTGCACAAACGTATCCGGCATGTCGGCACAAAGGCCGCCGCCAAGATGGAGATCCGCGCGTCACAATCCTCATAAAGGGGCCGGCCTCGGTGGGCCATTTTGCGCCGGAGGTTTTTGCAACGCCGATCAACTGTCAGGCCATCTTCCTTTCACCACTCGCAGCTCGTTGCGCCCGGCTGTGTTCAAGACGGGCGCGTGTTCCTCAACCGGCCGCCTGCGGCACGGCTTCATAATTTCGCCCGTGCCGCAGAAGCGCCCAGACAGTGCGGGCCATCTTCGCCGCAAGGGCGACAACAGCGATGTTGGGATGGGTGCGCACAAGCAGCGCACGCAGCCAGGCGCCTATTGCTGTATTCGCCTTCGCCAATGTTGGCATGGCAGATCGCGCGCCTTGGATCAGCATCTTGCGCAGGTATCGACTGCCGCGCTTTGTGATCCCGAGCAGCTTTGGTTTGCCGCCTGTTGTCGCCTGCCTCGGCACCAGACCCAGCCAGGCGGCCAGATCGCGTCCTTTCGTGAATGTCGCGGCGTTGCCGACAGCGGCGACCAATGCGGTGGCGTTCAGCGCACCGATGCCCGGAATGCTTGTCAGCCGCCGTGCTCGCTCATCGGTCCGAGCCATGGCCGAGAACTCGGCGTCAAAAGCGGCAATGCGGCGGCCAAGCTCGTCCCACCGCGTGCGCATGTCGCCGAGCAGGAAAGCCATGCGGGCACTGAGGCTGCACGTGGCGGGGTCCAGCAGGTCAGCGAGCAAGTGACGCAACCGGGCATGGCCCTGTGCCGCAACATGTCCCCGTTCCAGCAGAAGGCTCCTGATTTGGTTGGTCAGCGACGTGCGTTCTCCGACCAGCCGATCCCGCACCCGATGCAGCGTCTGGACGTCGAGCTGCTCCTCGCTCTTGAGTTCGACAAAGCGCATGGTGGGACGGGTT
>NZ_VDDD01000197.1 GCF_006151785.1 Paracoccus marcusii | reverse complement strand
CCAGCCACAGGGGCGCCCGCGCCCCCGCCGCCATCCCCGCCAGAAGCCGCGCCGATCGCGGCGAATAGACCGGCACCACCACCGGGCGCGCGCCCATCAGCGCCGCGCGGGCGCGGGCCGTCAGGGGCTGGGGCCGCTGGTCATAGACGACGATTCCCGGCACGGCCAGCCGCTGTGCCAGGTGCCGCCCGTGCGGATGGACCAACGGAACCGGGCTGGCCGCGATCAGGGGCACCAGGCTGTCGGCGGTGCCCGCCCCCTGGATCACCGCGAATCCCGCGTCGCGCGCCACCTGGCCCGTACGTTCACCGACGCAGATCGCGGGCCGGCCGCGCCCCGGCCCCGCGGACGCCACCGCATGGGCCGAGGTGAAGACCAGACCGGGCGCCCGAGCCAAGGCTGCGCCGTCATGGTCCACCGGCACGATCTGCAGGATCGGTGCCACGATGACATCCGCGCCGATCCGCGCGGCGGTACGCTCGGAATCGTCGCCGGGGCGGGTCATCAGCAGGATCGGGCGGGGCGCGGGCGGCATTGGCATCCTGTCGGGCGGGTGTTACGCCCCTGTGGGTACGCGTCCCCCCTCATCCGGGCAAGAGCCATGACCGAGACGATCTTTCTGGGCATCGAAAGCAGCTGCGACGACACCGCCGCCGCGGTGGTCACCGGCGACCGGCGCATCCTGTCCAGCGTGGTCAGCAGCCAGTCCGACCTGCATGCCGATTTCGGCGGCGTCGTGCCCGAGATCGCGGCCCGCGCGCATGCCGAACGCCTGGACCTGGTCGTCGAACAGGCGCTGGCTGATGCCGGGCTGGGTCTGGACGCGCTGACGGGCGTCGCGGTCACCGCCGGGCCCGGCCTGATCGGCGGCGTGATGGCGGGCGTGATGTGCGCCAAGGGCATCGCCGCGGGCACCGGCCTGCCGCTGGTGGGAGTGAACCACCTGGCGGGCCACGCCCTGACCCCGCGTCTGACCGACGGGATCGACTATTCCTATCTGATGCTGCTGGTGTCGGGCGGGCATTGCCAGTTCCTGCGCGTGGACGGGCCGGACGCCTTCACCCGCCTTGGCGGCACCATCGACGACGCGCCCGGAGAGGCCTTTGACAAGGTCGCGAAACTGCTGGCCCTGCCGCAGCCCGGCGGCCCGCATGTCGAGGCCGAGGCGGCAGGCGGCGACGCCCATCGCATCTCCCTGCCCCGCCCGCTGCTGGACCGCCCCGGCTGCGATATGAGCTTTTCGGGGCTGAAGACCGCTGTGCTGCGCGCCCGCGACACGCTGATCGCGGATCAGGGGGGCCTGCGCGCCGCCGACCGGCGCGACCTGTGCGCGGCCTTCCAGTCGGCCGTCGCCGATGTGCTGGCGGAAAAGTCGCGCCGCGCGCTGGCGCTGTCGCCGGTGCCGGTGCTGGCCGTGGCCGGGGGTGTCGCCGCGAACGGCGAGATTCGCGCGGCGCTGGAACAGGTCGCGGCACGCGCCGGCGCGCGGTTCCTGGCCCCGCCCCTGCGCCTGTGCACCGACAACGGCGCGATGATCGCATGGGCCGGGATCGAGCGGTTCCGCATGGGTCAGCGGGACGACATGACGCTGTCAGCGCGCCCGCGCTGGCCGCTGGATCAGGGCGCCGCGCCTATGCTGGGCAGCGGCAAGCGGGGGGCCAAGGCATGATCGGCATTCTGGGCGCGGGCGCCTTTGGCACGGCGCTGGCCGTGGCGCTGACCGCCAACGGGCCGGTGACCCTGTGGGGCCGCCGCATCGACTGGCAGGGGGAAAACCCGCGTCTGCCCGGCGTGGCCATGCCCGATGCGTTGACCGTGACGCAGGACCTGGACGCCGCGCTGGCCTGCGACACGATCCTGCTGGCGCTGCCCGCGCAGGCCCTGGGGTCGTTCCTGGACGAACAGGGCCCGCGCCTAGCGGGCAAGGCGCTGGTCAGCACCGCCAAGGGGATCGACCTGCAGCATCTGACCGGACCGTCGGCGCTGATCGCGCAGGCGGCGCCCGATGCGGTGGTGGCGGTCCTGACGGGGCCGTCCTTCGCCGCCGACATCGCGCGTGGGTTGCCCACGGCGCTGACGCTGGCCTGTGCGGACGGGGCCGCGGCGCAGGTGCTGCAGGACCGCCTGTCGACGCCGGTCCTGCGGCTTTACCGCACGACGGACGTGACCGGGGCCGAACTGGGCGGCGCGTTGAAGAACGTGATCGCCATCGCCGCGGGCACGGTGATCGGCGCGGGCCTGGGCGACAGCGCGCGCGCCGCCATCATCACCCGCGGCTTTGCCGAGATGACGCGGCTGGCCATCCATCTGGGCGCGCGGCCCGAGACGCTGACCGGGCTGTCCGGCCTGGGCGACCTGACGCTGACCTGCACCTCTGCGGGGTCGCGGAACTTCCGGTTCGGCTGTGCGATCGGGTCGGGATCGGCCTGGGACAGCGCGACCACCGTCGAAGGTGCCGCCACCGCCCGCGCCTTGGCGCTGATGGCGGCGCGCGACGGGCTGGACCTGCCCATCGCCGCGATGGTCGCCCGCCTTGCCGAGGGGCGCGTTTCGGTGGAAAAGGCCATGGACCACCTGCTGAGCCGACCCCTGAAGGAGGAATGATGCCACTGTTCGCCGTGATCTGCCGGGACAAGCCCGGTGCGCTGCAAGTCCGCCTGGACACCCGCGACGCCCATCTGGCCCATATCCGCGACAGCGGCATCGTGGCGATGGCCGGCCCCCTGATGGAGGACGGGCAGATGTGCGGATCGCTGGTCGTCCTGGACACCGACGATCTGGACGCCGCCCAGGCCTGGGCCGCGGCCGATCCCTACAAGGCTGCGGGGCTGTTCGCCTCGGTCGACGTGATCGCCTGGAACAAGGTCATCGGCTGATGGCGCATTGGCTGTTCAAGTCCGAACCCGACGTCTTCGGCTGGGACGACCTGGTCGCCCGGGGCGACGCGGGGGAGCAATGGGACGGGGTGCGCAACTATCAGGCGCGCAACAACATGCGCGCGATGCAGGTGGGCGAACTGGGCCTGTTCTATCATTCCAACATCGGCAAGGAGGCCGTGGGCATCGTCGAGGTGATCGCCCTCGCCCATCCCGACACCACCGCGTCCGACCCGAAATGGGAATGCGTTGACATCCGCGCGGTGCGCAAGCTGCCCCGCGCGATCAGCCTGGACGAGGCCAAGGCCGAACCCCGGCTGCGCGACATGGTGCTGGTGAACAATTCGCGCCTGTCCGTGCAGCCGGTCAGCGATGCGGAATGGGCGGTGATCCTGGAACTGGCGGGCGACCGGGGCTGACGGCGTCGGTTGCGGCGCGCGACCGGCCCGCCAAGGCGCCGGATCGCGGCCGCGCTGCGGGCACACCCCGTCCCCGCGATGGTTCCGGGCTTCTGCCCTCACCCCAGCATAGGGGCGCGCGGGGGCGGCTGGCAAAGGCCAAACGCGTCCAGTTTTACGCGTTTGCGCTTCAATCCCGGGCGGTCGCGCGCTAGGGTCGCGGCCGTTCCCATCCCTGCACATCCCCTTGGAGGTCCCATGTCCCAACGTCTGCATCTTGTCTTCGGAGGAGAGCTGGTCGACCCGTCCAGCACCAAGTTCCGCGACCCCTCGCAGATCCACATGGTCGGCATCTTCCCCGATTACGACAGCGCCTTCGCCGCCTGGAAATCCGAGGCGCAGCGCACCGTCGACAGCGCCCATCCCCGCTATTTCATCGCCCATCTGCACCGCCTGCGCGACGAGGAACGCGCCGTCAGCGCGACCGAGGAACTGGG
>NZ_VDDD01000196.1 GCF_006151785.1 Paracoccus marcusii | reverse complement strand
CGCGCAGCCGCGCGGCCCGGTCCCGGATCGCGGGACCGGGCACGGCGGGCATGCGCGCCGCGGGCGTGCCCTTGCGCGCCGAATAGGGGAAGACATGCAGGAAGGTCAGACCGCAATCCTGAACGAGCTTCAGCGAATTGTCGAACATCGCCTCGGTCTCGGTCGGAAAGCCGGCGATGATGTCGGCGCCGAAGACCATGTCGGGACGCAGCCGCCGCGCCTCCTCGCAGAAGGCGATGGCATCGTCGCGCAGGTGGCGGCGCTTCATCCGCTTCAGGATCATGTCGTCGCCGGCCTGCAGCGACAGGTGCAGATGCGGCATCAGGCGCGGTTCGGTCGCGATGGCCAGCATCAGGTTCTCGTCCGCCTCGATCGAATCGATCGAGCTGATCCGCAGGCGCGGCAGGTCCGGCACCAGCCGCAGGATGCGCATGACCAGATCGCCAAGCCGCGGCGTGCCCGGCAGGTCCGCGCCCCAGCTGGTCAGGTCCACCCCGGTCAGCACAACTTCGTTAAAGCTGCGCCCGACCAGACGCTTGATCTGCTCGACCACCACACCTGCGGGCACCGACCGCGAATTGCCGCGCCCGAAGGGGATGATGCAGAAGGTGCAGCGGTGATCGCAGCCGTTCTGGACCTGCACATAGGCCCGGTGCCGCCCGAACCCGTCGATTAGGTGGCCCGCGGTTTCCCGCACCGACATGATGTCGTCCACGACCACCTTCTCGGTCGCGCCGATCAGGTCGGGGGCGCGCAGGGACGCCCACGTGGCGGGCTGCATCTTCTCATGGTTGCCGATGACCTTGGTGACCTCGGGCATGGCGGCAAAGGTCTCGGGCTCGGTCTGGGCGGCGCAGCCGGTGACGATGACCGGCACGCCGGGATTCTCGCGCGACAGGCGGCGGATCTCCTGGCGGGCCTTGCGGACGGCCTCGGCGGTCACGGCGCAGGTGTTGACGACGACCGCGCCCGACAGGCCCGCGGCCTCGGCCATCTCGCGCATGGCCTCGGTCTCATAGGCGTTCAGGCGGCAGCCCAGGGTGGAAAAGACCGGCGCGCTCATGCCAGCCACGCAGGCGTCAGGTGCCCCTCGAAGACGATGGCGGTCTGCCCCTCCATCCAGACGCCGTCCTCGCGCCAGTCGATCAAAAGCTGCCCGCCGGGCACATGCACCCTCACGCGCCGCTCGGTCAGCCCGCGCCGCGCCGCCGCCACAACCGCCGCGCAGGAGCACGAGCCCGAGGCCAGCGTCGGCCCCGTCCCGCGTTCCCAGATGCGCAGCCGGATCGCGTCGCGCGACAGGACCTGCACGACCTCCACATTGGTGCGTTCGGGATAAAGCGGGTGATGCTCATGGTCAGGGCCGAAACGGCCCAGATCGACCGCGTCGGCGTCCTCGACGAAGAAGGTCACATGCGGATTGCCCATGCCGGTCGCCACCGGATCACCCGCGATCGGCAGGTGGTCGATATCCGCGTCCCGCGCCAAGGGGATCGCGCGCCAGTCCAGGACCGGCGGCCCCATGTTCACCCGCGTCAGCCCGCCGCCCGCGTCCTCGGCCAGCAGCATGCCGTGATCGGTCCGCAGGCGCAGCGACGCCGCCCCGGTCTGATCCATCAGCCAGCGCGCGATGCAGCGCGTCGCATTGCCGCAGGCGGACGACAGCGACCCGTCCGCGTTCCAGAACACCAGACGCGCATCCGCGTCACCGCAATCCTCGACCCCGGCCAGCTGGTCGAAGCCCACGCCGCGATGGCGGTCCGCGATGCGCGCGACAAGGCCCGCGTCCGGCCGGGCCAACCCGCCGCGCAGATCCAGTACCACAAAGTCGTTGCCCAGCCCGTGCATCTTGAGGAAGGGCAGCCCGGTCGAATGAGAATGCGTCATGGCCGCGATATAGGCCGCACGGACGGATTCCGCCAGATGGGTTGATTTTTCTGCTTGACGCCACCGGCCACCCCCCCTAGGAACCGCCTCGTGATGGGCCCATAGCTCAGTTGGTAGAGCAACTGACTTTTAATCAGTGGGTCACAGGTTCGAATCCTGTTGGGCTCACCACTGTATCCTCCGATCTGCAGATCACCGGCCGCCCGCGGCGATCGCCGTGGCGGATGCCGGGGATTTCACCCGCGCGCGACATCCGGGGCACTGGTCCTCGCGGCGCGCAGCGACTACATCTTGGGCATGCGCAAGATCACCCTTCCCGAACGCCCCGACCTGGCTGCCAAGGCCGCCGATGTCGGCTTCACCTTCGCCCATATGCATGGCGAGCCCTATTGGGACGAAACCACCGCCTATCAGTTCACGCTGGCCCAGATCGAAGACGACTTGGAAGGCCCCGCGACCGAACTGCACGCGATGGTGCGTCAGGCGGTCGACCGCATCGTGGCCGACCCCGCGCTGATGACGCGTCTGGGCATCCCGCAGGCGCATCACGCGCTGATCGCCGACAGCTGGGCGCGGTCCGAGCCCGCGATCTATGGGCGGATGGATCTGGTCTATGACGGCACCGGTCCGGCCAAGCTGCTGGAATACAACGCCGACACGCCGACCTCGCTGTATGAATCGGCGGCATTCCAGTGGCAGTGGCTGGAGGATCAGTTGGCGGCGGGACACCTGCCCACGGGGGCCGACCAGTTCAACGGCATCCACGAGGCGCTGGTCGAGCGGTTCCGCGAGCTGTTCGCGCCGAACACCGACATCCACTTCACCGCCGTCGCGAACAATGCCGAGGATTACGCCACGGTCGAATCGATGGCCTGGGCCGCGCGCGAGGCCGGGATGGGGGCGCATTACACCGACCTGGACAAGCTGGCCGTCAGCAAGAAGGGCCAGTTCCTGGACGCCGAGGATCGGGTGATCGGCACGCTCTTCAAGCTGTATCCGTGGGAGGACCTGCTGGCCGACGACTATGCCCGCCATATCGCGGGGTCGGGCTGCATGTTCCTTGAGCCCGCGTGGAAGGCCGTCGTGTCGAACAAGGGCCTGCTGCCCGTCCTGTGGGAGATGTTTGAGGGTCACCCGAACCTGCTGCCCGCCTTCTTCGCCGACGACGTGGCACCCGCCCTGGTCGAGAACGGCCAGCCCGACCCGTCCGTGGCCCAGGCCTTCGGGCGCGTGGCCGACCAGTTCCGCGCCGCCCATGTGGTCAAGCCGATCTTCTCGCGCGAAGGCGCGGGCGTCGTCATCGTCGAGAACGGCGCCGTTACCGAGGCGTCGGACAATCATGATTACGACGGGCATGCGCGGATCGTGCAGGCCTATCACCCCTTGCCCGAATTCGAGGGTTTCCGCCCGGTCATCGGTGCCTGGATCGTGGGCGATGCCTGCGCCGGCATCGGCATCCGAGAGGATCGCGCCCGCATCACCCAGGACCTGTCGCGCTTCAAGCCGCATTTCATCGCGGGCTGACCCGCCAAGGAGGATTTCCATGAGGACACGTTCACGGACCGTCGCCCTGACCATTCTGGGGGCGGCCGCCTTCACCGTCGCGGGCTGCCGGGACGAACAGGTCGAGGCGCAGGCCTTTCCGGACCTTGCCAGCTGCCAGGCGGCGGCGGTGAACGGCGGCCTGGTGACTGCCGATCAGTGCAGCCAGGCCTTTGCCGAGGCCGAGGCCCTGCATGTCGAGGCCGCGCCCCGCTATGACAGCCTGGCCGTCTGCGAGGAGCAGCACGGTGCCGGCAATTGCGGGTCCGAGGATCAACAGGTGTCGCAGGGCGGGTCGGGTAGCATCTTCATGCCGCTGCTGGCGGGCTATCTGATCGGCAGCATGCTGGGCCGCGCGGGCGGCGGGATGGCGGCCTCGCAGCCGATGTACCGCAATGCGCAGGGCGGCTTCACCAACGCCGCCGGCACCACCAATTTCGGCAGCAATGCCGGGCGTGCGTCGATGTCGTCGCAGAACTTCACACGGCCCGCGACGACCGCGGGACAGGCGCCGATGACGCGGGCCACGGCCGCGTCGCGCGGCGGGTTCGGCGGGTCCAGCGCGGGGCGCAGCATCGGCGGCTGAGGCCGG
>NZ_VDDD01000195.1 GCF_006151785.1 Paracoccus marcusii | reverse complement strand
TCTGCTCATGCATCACAGCTACCACGCTGGATTCACGAGATGAATCCCTGACGCGATTTGTGCAACAGAGCCGTGCAAGACGTCAATTTGCTACCAGCGTTGGTCTTTCTTTTGCCCGGCACGTCACTGATCTACATCAGCACATCTAGGGTGAAACCCTGCTAAAAAAATAAGGCTCTCGTTTGACGAGAGGTGTGGTGTAAGTTCTGAGTTAAGGGCGTGAGGCCTGTACGGCGGCGGCCGCTCAGCCCTCACGTCACTTTTGCTCACGTGACGTTGGCAAGCCATAAGTCGCCTTTGCGTTTTCAAACCCTGCCTGCAAAAATCCAATGAGGCCTTCTTCCAAGGAGAACTTGATGTACATGCGATCTTTCACGTCGGTTATCGTCTTCAAGCATCCGTTCGTTCTTCGTGGATCCCCAGACGAGTTTCCTGCCGGGCAATACGAGTTGCTGGTTGAAGAAGAACTGCTTGATGGCCTCAGTTTTCCAGCATTCCGGGAGGCAGCTGCTTTCCTGCTGATCTATGGTCCGAGGGCAGGATCGGGACCACGGGAGATGCGACGCACGACACAGGCAGACGTGCGGGCCGCATTGGAGAATGACACGGAAATGGCAACTAAGGCAGGCGGGCTTGACGTTATGCCGTCTGTGAGCCGAGACATCAGGAACGGCACCAGGTCGGCGTCTCAGGCACAGGACGGCCGGACAGTAGAACAGCGAGTAGAGCAGTGGATTAACACACTGACGTCGCCATTGCCGCACTAGCCTCCTGATGAGCGCTACTGGTCGACTTGCTCGCGAAGCTAGTGCCGACGCTATTATGGTCGCCGCAATAGCGGTAAAGACTGGTCGAGATAGGTGTCGTCAAAACCGGCCATTCTGGCTAACTGATCATAATCGTGGAAGCAGACATGATTGTCGCGGAAAGTCGCAAGTTTCCGTTCGCGCAGAGAGCGCAGCACCCGGTTCACGTGAACAGCGCTCAGCCCAAGCGCATCCGCCAGATGATACTGGGTCAAAGGACAGTCAAATCCCTCGCGGTTCCCAAGGCCGACCAGCGCCAGCCTGGAACATAACTCCAGCAGAAAATGCGCGACACGCGCGTCTGCGGCGCGGCGACCAACCCCGACGAGATGCTCTACCAGCATAGCCTCATCGCGGGAGGCAGCCCAAAGAACTGCAGCTGCAAGCCGAGGCGCCTGCTCGAACGCGACGATCAGATCACTTGCCGACACCTCTGCCGCTTCGCAGTCGACGATCGGCTCGAAGCTGTGATCTGACGTCCGCAGGAGCACGCTGCGCAGACCTAAAAAATCTCCTGGTATCTGGAAGTCGATGATCTGGCGCGAGCCGTCCGCTTGGATCTTGTAGGAGCAGACCCAGCCTGAAGCGAGAATATAGGCGGCGTGCTGCGATTGACCTTGCCGCACCAGGTCCCGCCCTGCGACGAAGCAACGTCTGCGCTGGTGCAGGGCTGCAAGAATAGAAAGCTCATCGCCAGAAAGGACCACAAATGCCCCAAGCTTCCGGCTCAGGAGGTTGCTATCGCAAGGATCCATGGTGTCCTCCTGTTAGACCTTTGCGTTGCAGCAGATATTTTCGCAAAGGCGGCTTTTGATCGGTCTGGGCCGTCAGAGCTGATGCTGGTTTGTTGGACACTCACGCATTGGCCGTTGGCACTGGCAGCATTGGTCGTGGTGAGAGGTGACTGTCCGGAAATGTTGCTCGAACGTGAGATAAGTGCGGACATTGGCCTTAAAGACTGTGCGCAGACCTGTTCGACATGGGACGGCACTGGCGAAGTGGATGCGTCGTGCAGAACAAAAAAGGTGCGGACAGCTAAGCCCGCACCCTTCAGTGCATCAGAGACGCGATGTACGTCTGTTTGCGATGGACTGAATGGCAAAAGCCTCGGCCTGCGTGGCCCCCATGCCTAGATCTCGACTGACCACGTACAGGGCTAAAACGTCGCGCGCATCGCGGGCATCATCGATGGAGCCAGAGGAAGCGATCTGCGGTGCATTTGTCATTTGGCCACCTTCAGTGCCGCGCCGACCAGTGAAATCTTCGTGCTCGGAGCCGCCGCGATTACCTTCGGCGCTTCCTTCTTGGGCTTTTTCTCATCGCGTTTTCGCTTGTTCATGCCCTTGGCCATGTTCTGGCTCCTGTATAGCCGCCGGAATTTCGACGGACTCGGCACCCTAGACCTTTCACAGCGAATAGATACGTAATTCGACGAAGGGAGCATGGCCCCCACGGACCAATTTAACCACCCAATGCCACCAGTCCGAAGGCTTTGTGGCATGTGGTTCGGCTCCGCGGCCGACCTAGCCGAAGGGGCGTCGGCCTTCTTCACCGACGCCGCCGCGCCGCTGCGGAACCCGGATCACCAGCATCTGTACTCAGCCTCGATCGGCTTCCTTTGGACCAATGTGTCGAATGCGAAAAAGGGTCGCATGGTGATCGGCACGGCCGAGCCGGGCGCACCGCAGGGGGCCATGGGCAAATGGGGCCGCGCCAAGGCCACGCTGCAGGTGACGGACTGGTTCGGAATAGTCCCTGACTTCATTATCACCCTCGACGCCAACTGGTGGCTACAGGCTTCCGACGCAGAGGCCTATGCGCTGATCGAGCACGAGCTTTATCATCGCGCCCAAGACAGGGACGAGTACGGCGCGCCGAAGTTCAATCGGCAGACCGGGCGGCCTGTCTTTACAATGCGTGGGTACGACATCGAGGAATTCATTGGTGTGGTGCGGCACTATGGGGCCGATGCGGCCGGGATACGTGCGCTAATCGAGGCTGCCGAGGCCGAGCCGGAAATTGCAGCCGTGGGCATCGCGCAATGCTGCGGGACCTGCAGGGGAGCGACCTTGTCGGCAACAAGGCCAATCTTGTCACGCGCCTTGTCGTACAGGGCTTGCGCCTCGGCCAGCTGACTCCTCGCTGTGACAACTTCTGCGTTCGGGGCATTCTGCCTACAGCAGGTGTCATACGCATCTGCAGCCTTCTTGAGTTCGTCGATTGCGTGGCGCCATTCGGGATAAGCAGGATGTTCTTCGACTGGCATGGCTGGTCCTTTCCAACTGAGGCTATCGCATCATGGCACAAGCCGAGCTGAACACCGAGATCCGAACATTCATCGTCCAGTCTCTCGCCTGCTTTGGTGGATTGGCGAACAGCGCTAAGATCTCCAGTTTCCTGCCGCGAAGAAGGCCATCTTGCTTGCGGTAATCCTTCTCTGCCAGATCATACTTGCGTGCTATCATCGAAACCATTCATACCCTCTAGTGTGATACCCCACACAAAGATGATGACTTCTATGTTCCTTTAAGGAGCAAAGCGCGGTGGATGAATCATCGGCAGAGAGAGGCTCCCTAAGCATGCGGTATTAATAATGGCGCATATGTAGGGCAGTAAGGTCCTATTGGAACTTCGTCTGCCTCCCGACCCATAGTTGCGATGCCTGATCGCTCCGGATAATCCCCTACGAGCAGGTGGCTGCTGGAGGCCTGGTATGATTGGCGATAAGGGGATGTTTTTTGACTGACGAAATTTGTGTCGGGCATTACGTCAGGATGCAGGTCAAAAGCACCTTGGAGAAGGCCGCCTACCAGGAGCGTAGGCTTTTTGACGCGGATGCTCAGCCATACATCCTGCAGGAACGCCACGAGGCCGAAGCGCTTCATGCCGAAATCGCCAGTGTCGTCGCACGCGTGGACACCTTCAATCGCATGGTCACCGATCGCCTGTCTAAAGAGGCTGAGGACAATCCAGAGAAGCTGGAGCAACTGAGGCGCTTTTGGAATGCAGGGCGCATCAAGGTTGAGTTTGCCCCTTTGTAATTATCGATTTCTGGCAACATTAATAGGGCTGCATCCACGCAGGGGATGGTGCTGCGTCTTACCAGCGGCACCGCGATGGACGAGGATGCTCGGGCGGCCGAGATGGCCCTGAAGGTCTTGACCGTCATCCGGCGACCCGGGGATCCGTTCGGCGCGCCGGTCGCGGCCCTGCGCCGGATCGAAGCGGCCGCCGCGCCCATCGGTCAGACACGCGACGAGGGCGATCGCCTCGAGGATGCGGAGCTGCCCCTGGTCGTGGAGGCCGCTCGCGCTTGGTCCCACGTTCCGATCCTGGCGGGATGGCGCGCGGCGGCCAGCTATGCCTTCCGTTCCCGACGGAGCAGCC
>NZ_VDDD01000194.1 GCF_006151785.1 Paracoccus marcusii | reverse complement strand
GCGCAGGCGCTGCGCCGCGCCGGCGGCGGCCGATCCCGCCAGAACCGTCCCGTGCAGCGCCGTCGCCAGCCCCTGCCGGAACCGCAGCCACAGGGCCGCGACCTCTGTCCGGTCGAAACCCAGGACGAAGGCCGCCGCCGCGACCACGGCCACCGCGACCAGCAGCGCCGCCAGGCGGATGCCCAGCTGTGCCTTCATCGGCAGCAGGTTCAGCATCGCACCCATCACCATGTCGCCGAAATGGCCGCCCAGGCCGTAATTCTGCTGCCATTCGGGGCCGGGGATCAGCGTGCTGGCATAGATCGACACCAAGGCCACGGCGATCGGGGTGAAGATGCCGCGCATCAGGCGCTCCTCGCCCTTGTGCAGCATCATGCGCAGGCCCCAGACCCAGGCCGCGACGACCAGCATCCAGGCCCCCATGCCCGCGATCATGATCAGCGCCGAGGCGATCATCGCCCCGATCCCGCCCAGCATGTTCTGCGCCGGCGCGTCGGTGGCCGACCCGAAGCTGGGATCGTCGGGCGACCAGCTGCCCAGCATCATCGCGATCAGGATGCCCAGCACGATCAGCCCTGCGCCGATGGCCTCCTTGCCGCGTCGTTCCAGGGCGGCCTGGGTCGACTGGTCGAACAGCGGGTCGCGGTGTTTCGCCTGCCAGCTTGCCATGATCTCAGCCCCCCGTTTCGTCATATAGGACCGCCCGCAGGCGGGTCAGCGCGGCGCGCGTCTGGTCGGCATCGGCCACCAGCGCCACCCGGATGAAGCCCGCGCCGGGATTGATCCCGTCCACGTCGCGCGACAGATAGGCGCCGGGCAGCACCTGGATGCCCGCCTGCGCCCACAGCGTCCGCGCGGCCTGTTCGCCGTCGGCCACCGGCAGCCACAGAAAGAACCCGCCCTCCGGCGGCAGATAGCCGGGAATGTCGCCCAGGATTTCGTCTGCGATGCGGTATTTCTGTTGATACAGCGCCAGGCTGGCGGCCACGTGATCCTCGTCCGACCAGGCGGCGGTGCTGACGCGCTGCACCGGCAGCGGCAGCGGCGCGCCCGCATAGTTGCGCAGCCGCCGCATCTGGGCGATCTGGGCGCGGCCGCCCGCGGCGAAGCCCGACCGCAGGCCGGGCAGGTTCGACCGCTTGGACAGCGAATTGAACATCACCACCCGGTCGGGCAGGCCCATCGCGGTCGCGACCTGCAGGGCACCCGGCGGGGGCGCATCGCGCCAGATCTCGGAATAGCATTCGTCGGCCAGGATCAGGAAATCGTGCCTTTCGGCCAAGGTCACCAGCGTTTCCAGGTAATCGCGGTCGGCCACCGCCCCCTGCGGGTTGGCGGGCGAACACAGATAGGCCAGCGCCACCCGGTCCAGCAGCGCCGGGTCCAGCCCCGCGTAATCGGGCAAGTTGCCCGTGGCGGGCGTGGCCGGCACGAACAGCGCCTGCGCCTGCACAGCGGCGGCGGCGACCGCATAGACCTGATAGAACGGGTTCGGCACCAGCACGATCGGCTGCTGGCCGGCCTTGGTCTCGGGGCACAGGGCCAGGGCCGCGTTGAACAGCCCCTCGCGCGTGCCGTTCAGCACCATCAGCCGGTCAGGTGAAACCTCCAGGCCATAGCGGCGGTCCAGCCAGCCCCCGATCGCCGACAGCAGTTCGGGCGCGCCCTCGTTCGGGGGGTATTTCGCCAGTTCGGGCAGGCTGTCGGCCATCACCTGCGCCACGAAACCGGGCATCGGGTGGCGGGGCTCTCCGATGGTCAGGATCATGGGGGATTCGCCGGGGGCCAGCCCCGGCTCGATATCCGACAACAGCGCCCGCAAACGCGGGAACGCGTAGTCCGGCAGGTTCGAGAACCGCTCGGGGAATGCCATCTCTGCCTCGCTTTTCGGGGTCTGCGCCCCGTTCCTTGGCGGAAACATTAGCGTGATCCGGGCCTTGCGTCCAGCAAAGACCCGGTCACGCCAGTGCGGCCTCGGCCCCCGCCGCCACGCGCAGCAGATGCCGGTCCTGACCGGCATGGCCCAGCAGGCTGATCCCGCAGGCCGGGTGCCCGGTGGGCAGGGTGATCGCGGGCAGGCCCAGCAGGTTCGCGATCCGGGTGTTGCGCAGGGTCAGCAGGTTGGCGCGCACGAATTCCGACCCGTCGGTCATCAGCCGTTGGGTCGCGGGCGGCAGGATCGGCACCGTCGGCAGCAGCACGGCGTCGTATCCGCCGACGACCTCCTTGATCCACTTGCGGCGCACGCGGGCCAGGCTTTCCCATGCCGCGACATAGTCGGGCGCGCTGACCCCTGCCCCGCCGCGGAACCGCTCCAGGATGGGCTGCCACATCAGTTCCGGCGCATCCTCGATCTGGGCGCGCCAGATGCCATAGGCCTCGGGGGCGAACAGCTGCGGCGACAGGGCCATGGCCTTGTCCAGCCAGTCGGTCGAGACGTGCGCGATCTGCGCACCGGCCCGACCCAGCCTATCTACCGCGTCCTGGAACGCCGTCACCGGCCCGGATTCGGCGTCGTCGAAGGGCAGCCCCTCCAGCACCATCAGGCGCAGGCCCTGCACGCTGGCGCCGTCCAGGTCGGGGGCCCGCTGGTCGGCCATGATCGCAAAGATCTGAGCACAGTCCTCGACGCTGCGGGCGATGGGGCCCGCGATGTCGAACCTGCGCGCCAAGGGCACCACGCCCTTTTCGGGCAGCGCGCCATGCGTGGGCTTGAACCCCACCAGCCCGTTCCAGGCCGCGGGCACGCGGACGGACCCGCCCGTGTCGGTGCCAACCGCCGCTGCCGCCAGCCCCAGCGCCACCGACACCGCCGCCCCGGATGAAGAGCCCCCCGGCGCCAGGTCCGGGTCCAGCGCATTGGGCGGCGTCGCCGTGCGCGGGTTGAGCCCCAGCCCGGAAAACGCCAGTTCGGTCATGTGGGTCTTGCCCAGGCAGACCATGCCACGACGGGCCGCGCGCGCCAGGATGTTGGCGTCCTTGCGCGGCACGCGCCCCTCCAGCAGGCGCGATCCGGCCTCGGTCACGGTGCCGCCGCTGTCGATGTTGTCCTTCCAGCTGATGGCCACGCCGTCCAGCAGGCTGTGGCGGCGTTCCTGTTTCGCGCGGTCATGGGCGGCCACGGCCTCGGACCGGGCGCGGGCGGCGGTCAGGCGGGCATAGATGCGCGCGCAGTCGGGGTGATCCTTCGCGGCGGCCAGATAGGCCTCGGTCTGGTCGATGGGGTCCAGGACCCCCGCCATGATGGCGCGGCCCTGCTGGGTGGCCGATGCCCGCAACCAGTCCATTCAGAAATCCACCGCGATTCCGCCCTTTTCCCAGTCGCCATAGCGGACCGGCTCCGGCCCGTCGCGCCCGCCGTATTCGACCGGCAGGATCTGGCCGGCCTGCTGTTTCCTGCGGGCCTCGGCCTCGGCCAGGGCGCGCTGTGCGGCGGCGGGCAGGGCGGGGGTGTCATCGCTCATGGAAAGATCCTCCGAATGGGCGTAAGGGGTCGCGGAACAGTGTTGAACATCACTTAGGCAAAGGAAAGCGTTTTGGCAAAGCCGGGCGGCGATATGGCGCGCAAGGGCGCATTGCGATTGATCCAGGGCGTTCGCGACGGGCGGTCCCTGTCGGACCAGTCCGGCAGCCTGCGCGCGCTGCCGGTTGCCGAACAGGCCCGGGCGGCCCGGCTGGCGGCCGAGACGTTGCGCCATCAGGGTCGCGCGGACGTGGTGATCGACGCCTTCGTGAACCGCAGGCCCGCCCCCCAGATCGCCGACGTGCTGCGCCTGGCCGTGGTCGAGATGCTGGAGCTGGGCGCCCCTGCCCACGGCGTCGTGGGTGCGGCGGTCGACCTGACCCGCACGCTGGGCGCGCGCGGCCAGGCGGCGGCGGGCATGGTCAACGCGGTCCTGCGCAAGGCGGGGGCGTATCAGGGCTGGGCCGACCTAGCCCCGCAACCCTTGCCCGAATGGCTGCGCGGCCCGCTGGTCGAGGCTTACGGCGACGCGGTGATGACCGCCATCGAGGCCGCCCATCAGCGCGGCGCGCCCCTGGACCTGACGATGAAGCCCGGCGCGGACCCGGTGCCGGGCGCCGATGCGCTGCCCACCGGGTCGTGGCGCCTGCAGGGTCCGGTGCAGGTGACCGCCCTGCCGGGGTTCGATGAGGGCCAGTGGTGGGTCCAGGACGCCGCCGCGGCCCTGCCCGCGCGCCTGCTGGCCCCGCG
>NZ_VDDD01000193.1 GCF_006151785.1 Paracoccus marcusii | reverse complement strand
GCGGGGCGGGCGCGGCGCATCGCCTGCGGGGCTTGGGCCGCGGGCGCGCCCGCCACCGAAGGTCCGCGCGCGAACTCTCCTGCCGTCTGTGCCTGCTGGACGCGGCGGATCAGCGCCTCGGGGTCGGGCAGGTCGGCGACATGGGTCAGGCGGATGATCGCCATCTCGGCGGCCATCATCGCGTTGGGCGCGGCGGAGACCTCCTCCAGCGCCTTCAGCAGCAACTGCCACATCCGCGACATGACCCGCATCGGCAGCCGGTCGGCCAGGTCCTTGCCCCGCGACCGTTCGTCCGGAGAGATCGTCGGATCCTCCAGCGCGTCCGGCGTGATTTTGACGACGGAAATCCAGTGCACGATCTCGGCCATATCGCGCAGCACCGCGACCGGATCGGCGCCATCGGCATATTGCGACTGCAACTCGGTCAGCGCCGATGCAGCGTCGCCGCGCATCACCATCTCGAACAGGTCGATCACGCGGCCGCGGTCGGCCAGGCCCAGCATCGCGCGCACCTGGTCTGCGGTGGTCTCGCCCGCGCCATGGCTGATCGACTGGTCCAGCAGGCTGGTCGCATCGCGGGCCGATCCCTCTGCGGCGCGGGTGATCAGCGCCAGCGCGTCGTCGGTGATCGTCGCACCCTCAGCCGCGGCGATCCGGCGCAGCAGGGCGATCATCACCTCGGGCTCGATCCGGCGCAGGTCGAAGCGCTGGCAGCGTGACAGGACGGTCACCGGCACCTTGCGGATCTCGGTCGTGGCAAAGATGAACTTCACATGCGGGGGCGGCTCCTCCAGCGTCTTCAACAGCGCGTTGAACGCGCTGGTCGACAGCATGTGGACCTCGTCGATGATGTAGATCTTGTAGCGCGCGGACGCGGCCCGGTAATGCACCGATTCGATGATCTCGCGGATGTCGCCCACGCCGGTGCGGGACGCGGCATCCATCTCCATCACGTCGACATGGCGGCCTTCGGCGATCGCCACGCAATGCTCGCACACGCCGCAGGGTTCGGTCGTGGGGCCGCCCTGGCCATCTGGGCCAATGCAGTTCATGCCCTTGGCGATGATGCGCGCGGTGGTCGTCTTTCCGGTGCCGCGGATGCCCGTCATGATGAAGGCCTGCGCGATGCGGTCGGCGGCGAACGCGTTCTTCAGCGTGCGGACCATCGCGTCCTGTCCGACCAGGTCGGCGAACGTTTCGGGCCGGTATTTCCGGGCCAGAACCTGGTAGGCGGGCTTGGTGTCGGTCATCGATCCCTCGGGCACAGCGCCACCTTAGCGGGGCGCCGCGGGGGCCACAACCGGGTCAGGCAGCCAGCAGGCCGATGCCCCGGGCGCCCGCGATCAGGTCGGTCGCCAGAAAGTCAGCGTTCTCTCCCGACAGGGGCACCATGTCGGGCACCTGCACGACCGTCATCCCGGCCGCGCGTGCGGCGATGGCGCCGACATCGCTGTCCTCGAAGGCCAGGCAGCGGGCAGGCTCGATCCCAAGCCGCCGGGCCGCCAGCAGATAGACGTCGGGGGCGGGCTTGGGGCTGGGCACGTCGCTGCGCGTCACCACGATGTCAAAGCTGTCGGTCAGCCCCGCCGCCGCCAGCTTTTCCCGGGCCTGATCGCCGGTGCTGGAGGTCGCGATGGCAAAGGGCAGTCCCGCCGCCCGCAGCGCGTCTAGCAGCGTGTGGACATGCGGGCGCAGCGGGATGCCGTCGCGGTCGCGCCGTTCGATCATCGCCTCGGCCCACATCCGGTCCAGGTGCGGAAAGTCGAAATCCGCGCCCAGGTGGTCGCGCAGGATCCCGCGCGAGGTCGGCTCGTCGATGCCCACCAGCGATGCCAGCAGCCCGTCGGGGGCCACGCGCCCCATGCGGGCCAGCGCCGCCTCTCCGGTCTCGATGGTCATCTGTTCGGTGGCCAGCAGGGTGCCATCCAGATCAAAGATCACGGCATCGAAACGGCGGGCGGTCATGGGTCATCCTTTCAGGTCTGTCAGGCGCTAACATGGCGATTTGCGCGGCGATCGGCAAGGCATGGCTGGGTTGCAGGCCGCGACGGGCCACCTAGGGCTGCGTCCAGGCCGGGGAATGGCAGGGGTGGTCGATCAGGGCGGTCAGTTCCTCGTCCAGGTGCAGCGCGGTGATCGACACGCCCGCCATGTCCAGCGAGGTGTAGTAATGTCCGATCAGCGTGCGATGCACCTGCACGCCCCGTGCGCGCAGACGTTCACGCAGCCGGCGGTTCAGGATGTACAGCTCCATCTTGGGCGTGCCGCCAAGCGAATTCACCAACAGGGCGACCCGGTCGCCCTCGGCGGGGCGCATCTCGTCCAGGATGCGGTCCACGATCAGGTCGGCGGCGCCGTCCGCGCTGGCCAGGGGCGCACGGGCGATGCCGCGTTCGCCATGCACGCCCACGCCGATCTCCATGTCACCTGCGCCAAGCCGAAAGCTGGGCTTCTGGCTGTCAACGGACGCGCCCGGTTCCAGCGCAATCCCCATCGTGTAGCAGCGCTGGTTGGCGCGCAGCGCCAGCCCCGCGCAGGTTTCCAGCGGCAGCATCCGGTCGCAGGCGGCCCCCGCGACCTTGAAGACGAAGACATTGCCCGCCACCCCGCGCCGCGCCGCCCGCGTGTCGACGGGGGCCGAGGCGATGTCGTCGGTGGTCACGATGGTGCGCACCGGCACGCCGCGGGCGGCGGCCATCTCGGCCGCCATCTCGAAGTTCATCAGATCGCCCGAGAAGTTGCCGAAGATGTGCAGCACGCCCGCCCCGCCATCCGCGGCCAGCGTCGCCGCCAGGATCGGGTCGGGCGGCGGTGCGGCAAAGACGTTGCCGATCGCCACCGCATCCGCCAGCCCGCGCCCGACATAGCCGAAGAACCCCGGCTCGTGCCCCGACCCGCCGCCGATGACCAGGCCGACCTTTCCGGCCCGAGGGGCGCCCGTGGCCCGCAGGGCGCGCGGCGCGCCGGTGATGGGGGCCAGCATGTCCTCATGCGCCAGCAGCGCGCCGGCCACCGTCTCGTTCACGGCGTCCTGGGGGCGGTTGATGAACTTCTTGACCCGCAGGCGTTCGGGCAGGGGCTGGGCTGCCTGGTCGCGGCGCCGCGCAGGCGTGTCGTCATGCCCTTCGGAGGTCAGGATGGCGCGGGCGGTGTCGGCATCGGTCACCATCACGTTGATGTAGTTCCCGCGCAGCGCGGCCAGGATCGCCTGGACCTTGTCCATGCCGCCTGCAACGCCGATCCGGCAGGGCACGGACCGCAGACCGCCCAGGTCGATGCCGATGGTCCGCCCCTCCAGCGGACCGTCGACGGGCTGGCCCTGGGCGTCGATCAGCCGCCCCGCGATGCTGCCCACCGCGGCGTGGTAATGGGCGTGCATGGCCACGTCGTCGAAAAAGCCGCTGCTGTGGATGGTGCTTTCCGGCCGCAGCGAGGAAATGCCCAGCACGATCCGGTTGGCCTGCGCCAGCACAGCCATCTGTTCGGCGACCACCGGCTCTCGCAGCAGCAGCGCGCGCATGTCGGGCGACGACACGATCGCCGGGGCCGAGATCGGGATGCACCGCGCGCCCATCGATTCCGCCAGCCGCGTCGCGCAGGCTTCGGGCGTCCAGGGGATCTTGGCGGTGGTCCCGCCCGTCGCCTGCACCACGCGCAGGTCCTGCAGCCCGGCGCGGTCGACGCGACTGGCCATCGACAGGACGGTCCGTCCCCAGGTCACCGCGATCGTGTCGGCCGATCGCGCCAGCCGCGACAGCACCTGTGCCGCGGCCGCGCCAAGCCGGTCGATCAGCGGGCTGTCGCCGCCTTCGGACGGGATCACCAGGCAGTCGGTCAGGCCGAAATGGTCCTGCATCGCCTGCGCCAGGCTCAGCGCGCGGAACCGTTCGGGGTCGATCTCGATCGAGACGATGCCGCGGGTGCGCGCATCCGCCAGATAAGCGTTCACCGAGGCGCGGGACACGCCCATCTGGGTTGCGATGTCGCCCTGGGTCAGGCCCTCCTGGTAATACAGCCAGGACGCCCACAGCAGCGGGTCCTCGCCAAAGCGCAGGGGCTGGCGGGGGGTGGTGGTCATGGGCGCGACCCCTCCGCACGGCGCCGGGCCCAGTGCGCGAGGCTGTCCAGCAGCGCCGCGGCAGATACCGCGCCGGGGTCCAGATGGCCCACGCTGCGCGGTCCAAGGCGGGCGGCGCGGCCGCGGCTGGCCATCATC
>NZ_VDDD01000192.1 GCF_006151785.1 Paracoccus marcusii | reverse complement strand
GTTCTCACCCCAGGAGTGCTGGAACTACTTCCACGCGGCAGGGTATGTATCAGGTTAATACAGAAACGCTTTAGATAATTCTGATCGTCGATGACGGTGCTGTGCTCGGCGCTTTCGGTGGCCAGGTTCACCATAATCCGGGCGAAGACACTGTTGCGGCTCCGGCGCTTCCACCGGTCATAGAGGGTCTTCGCGGGCCCGTACTTTCTGGATGCATCACAGTATTGCAACACAGTACGATTGGTAAAGATTATGCCGCTGAGGAAGCTACGATCTGCAATGCGCGGCTTGTCGTGGACCCTACGAAAGAAAGCCTTTAACCGCGTCATCTGCACGTGGTCTTGCCCCCGTTTCACCGGACACTCAGGCAGTTGCGGTTTGAGCTGCGATGAACTCGCGAGGCGAGCGCATCTTCAGCCCTGAATGCGGGTGATTGTCGTTGTAGTCCTCGATCCAGCCTCCGATCAATCCGAGAACGGTTTGGGCGTCTGGTAGCGGCGTCACTTGGACGTAATCGCGCTTGAGCGTCTTCACGAATGGCGAGACCTTGTCCGCCATTGGTCCGAGGACAATGGTCGAGCGACATGCCATTGCTCTGAGGGCTCCGGACCGGGGTGAAGCAAGGCTTCAGACCAAGTTGGCGCGCGAAGATCTGCGTGTCCCTGGCGATGTAGGATGAGCCGTTGTCGGACAGCATCTCGACGACCGCAGGCGCACGGTATGTTCCGAAGCGACGCTCGACGGCCTCTAGCATGATGTCGCGGATGTCTGACCCGCTGACCCCTGCATTTACGACGGCACGCCAAGCGATGATTTCGCGGTCGTGGGCATCGATGATGAAGGCACCGCGGACGATATCGCCATTCCAGCAGGTGAACTCGAACCCATCCGAACAGTGAGCCGGTGAGGCGCCACTGGTTCGAGCCCACCGGCGAACGCAGGTTAGAGCGTATGACGATGACCTTGCCGTCGTGAACATGCTCGGGACGCTCCGTATATGTCCGCGCAAGCAGCAGGCTATGGGCCTGCATGATCCTGTAGACCCTTTTGTGATTGACCGGTGCCAAGCATTCTGACCGCAGCTGGCGGTTCAGGATTGCGGTGATGCGGCGGTAGCCATAAGTCGGCCGGGACGTCACCAGCGTGGTGATCCGCGGCACCAGCTCACCGTCTTGCGCCTTGTGGTAGCGCCGACGCGGCTTCGTCTTGCCCTTCAGTCGATCGACCAGGTTCGAGCGGGCCACACCGAGGGTTTTTGCCACCACCTTCACCGGAAACCGCCTGTCAGCGGCGACCGCACATGCCAGGTCGGTTTTTTTGAGCGTGACTTGTCCAGGGCCTCGCGCAGGATCTCGGCCTCAAGCGTCTTGCGGCCGAGATGCCGTTCAAGTTCGCGGATGCGATCCTCGAGCTGCCGCACGACCTTGTTGCTGGTGACGTCATCATCCTCGGTCACGGCGACACTCCCCCCTTCGAGCATGAGCCTTCGCCAACGATACGAGCCAAGTTGGGTGCAACGCCATTGCGCCGCGCAACGATGGAAATGCTGGCGTGATCCTCCAGCGTCTCCTCGACGATCCGCAGCTTTTCGGCAGCAGTCCAGCGGCGCCGACGACCGCCATCGGTGATGATCTCAATCTCAGACATAAGCACGTGCTCAGGCATATACCTAAGCCTCCATGGCTATGCCCAAATGTCCGGTCGAAACGGGGGCCAGTTCATCACCTCGGTCAGCCTTAAAACGTTGCGACTTGATTCGGTCTCCTTGTAGAGCCTGAATCGTGCCGACACGCTGGAATCAATAAGACTGGAGCTTGGGCAATTCTTGATCGCGTGAACGGATGTACATGAGGATCTGAGTAATCTGTTATTGTTATTTCGCATTTATGCATCGCCAAGTGGATAGGTGAAAAACTACAATTTTTCGGCGAATTTTCGCCACCCGTTAACGAATTTCGAACGATAAGCAGGTAAAAGCTATGCACCCTACGATTGTTTATGGGTCCGGTTTTGATCTGGTTTCAGACGGGCGTAGCGCCTGTGCAAACCGAAACTTTCTTGAAAGACGGAGCAACTATGGCACATACGAAGACGTTGGACGAACTCGTCAAGTCATTAATTCTATTGCGCGATCAGGCTGAGCATGTGTATAGCTGCGTGACGGTGTTCGACCGCGGCGAACGCAATCTCGTCAAAAAGCAGATCAGCAGCTGTATGCAATCCCTTCACTTTCTTTCCGAACACTTGGATCAGACAGAATGTGGTAAGGTGGCGCCCTGAGAACAGACCGTGCCATCCGCTCAGATATAAATATCGGATCGCCGTGGGGAGTCTGTCCGGGCATGGTGTAAAATCAAATCCCAACTATTGCTATTCATGATGTTGGCAGATCTAGGACCACAGATAGCACTCGATCAGTGCGTTGACACTGACGTCCACGTCCAGAAGGCCTGCCAGGACGGACCCCGGAGGGTGGGCCAGTCAATTATTCCCGGCTAGAGCCGATAGTAGCGACGCATCTAAAAAAGGTTGAACTCTACGTACTAAGCTGGTTTAGCTGCGTAACTTGTCGATCTCGCATCCACCACGGACGTCCGCAGATCAGACAGAGAGGCTTTTAGCGATCACGCTTGAGTCCTTCTTTATCTTCCAGAATCTTCTATCACTATGATCTTTTTCTAAAATCGTTGTTAATTCATTCATCATTTACAGTATTTGCGGCCCTTAGATGTGCCCAAAGCGCAGCATCTTTTTCTAAGTGCTCTCTTATGACTTCCAGATTGCAGATTGCCATATCAACTCGCGTCAAAGCATAGGAAACTGCGTCATCACCGATGTTCAACCGGTGGATGCTTTTGCGACAGGTATCAATAACTGAGTTTGCGTGAGCAAGCTGTACATTAAGTTCGCGAACACTTCTAATCTCAAGGTCCATTTTGACTCCTTTACAAGATGTTTACGCGCGATTTATTAATAAATACTTAAGATACGTCAGCCAGGCTGAAGATCCGATCAAGGTATTCCAACTGGTGCATTCTGGTGAATGGTTCGACTTAGTCGCTGTCCGTAAGCATGCCATTGCGTTAGAGGTGTAGGTTGATATCGTTGGCGTTTTGCTCTGCCCCCTGAAAACTGGACCGTTTGAAGCTGGAGTTTTCGGTTAACCTTCCCTGGCTGGGAGAGGAGCGGAGAACGATGAAAGCATCGAGGTTCACGGAGGCGCAAAAGGCGTTCATCCTGAAGCAAGGCGAGGAAGGCACGCCGGTGGCCGAGATCTGCCGCAAGGCCGGGATCAGTCAGGCGACCTACTTCAACTGGAAAAAACGGTATGGAGGTCTGCTGCCTGACGAGATGCGCCAGCTGAAGGCACTGGAGGATGAGAACAGCAGGCTCAAGAAGATTGTCGCCGACCTGACCCTCGACCGGGAGATGTTGCAGGACGTCATCCGCCGAAAGCTCGTTCACCAGCTGGTTTGAACCGCTGGCGCCAGCTGGTTCACCCTGCCCGGACCCGGAAATTGGTCGACGGGATGTTGGTGGGCTGGAGCATATCGATCCGCCGGGCATGTGAGGCCCTGCGCTTTGACCCGTCGAGCTACCATTACAAATCCCGCCGAACCGGGCAGGCCGCACTGGAGCTGAGGATCCGAGAGATCTGCGAAACGCGGGTGCGCTACGGATATCGGCGTGTCCATGTCCTGCTGCGACGGGAGGAGTGGGTGATCAATATCAAGAAGACCCGCAGGATTTACAATGAACTGGCCTTGCAGCTCAGGAACAAGAACCCGAAGCGGCGGGTGAAGGCCAAGCTGCGAGACGATCGCCAGGAGGCAGTCGGACCGAACGATGTCTGGGCCATGGATTTTGTTCATGACCAACTCGCCCTGGGCAAAAAGCTGCGGATCCTGACGATCGTCGACACGCATTCCCGTTTCTGTCCAGCAGCCGACCCGCGCTTCACCTACCGCGGCGAGGATGTGGTCCGGACACTGGAACGGGTCTGTGCCCAGGTCGGCTATCCCAGAACGATCCGGGTCGACAATGGCAGCGAGTTTATCTCGCGCGACCTCGACCTGTGGGCCTACGCCAACGATGTCACCCTGGACTTCTCACGCCCTGGAAAGCCGACAGACAATGGCTTCATCGAGGCGTTCAACAGCAAGCTCCGGTCCGAATGCCTGAACGCGCGTCGCCATTGCCGCTCGGACCAATGGCGCAACAATGGCAACTTCATGAGCCT
>NZ_VDDD01000018.1 GCF_006151785.1 Paracoccus marcusii | reverse complement strand
GAGGGGCCGGTGGCGGTCGCCTCTCCGCCGATGGCCACGCCGTCCACGGCGGTCGCATCGGTCGAGGCGTTGTCGCCGATGGCGACCGACAGCGGGCCCTCGGCGATGGCGGTCGGGCCGCAGGCCAGCGATCCGGCGCCGCCTGCGCCCTGCTGGCACTCCTGTGCGGCTGCCGTGCCGACGGCGCCGGTCATCGCGATGGCGGCAGCACCGCCTAGCAGCATGGCACGGGTACGGGTCAGGTGGGTCATGGGATTCTCCTCATCCGTTGGACAGGGCCTTTTGCGGGCCTCTGACCGGGGGACGCGGGAAACCGCCGACCGGATCCAGGATTTGTCGAATTAATTCCCGGGCGGCCTCAGTCGTCCACGACGTTGAGGATCTTGGGCAGCGCGGGGCAGGGCAGCAGCTGGTTCTTCGCCACGTCGGCCAGCGTGTGATTGTGCAGGAAGACATAGACATGCGCGGACAGGCTTTCCCACAGCCGGTTCGACAGGGTCTGCGCCCGCGACCCGGAAATGCCGCCCGACGCGCCCGCGCCGATATGCATGGCGCTGACGGTCTCGTCCACGGCCTCCAGGATCTCGGCCACGCGGATCGTCTCGGGGGTGCGGGCCAGGCGGTATCCGCCGCCCGGACCGCGCACGGACGCCACCAGCCCCGCCCGGCGCAGGCGCACGAACAGCTGTTCCAGATAGGGCAGCGAGATGTCCTGGCGTTTCGAGATTTCGGCCAGCGAGGTCAGGTCGCCCCCCTTGGCGATGGCCAGGTCGGTCAGCGCGATGATCGCGTAGCGTCCCTTGGTGGACAGTTTCATGGCGCGTCTTCCCCCCGATGGTCCCTGCCGGGCCTGCCTTTGCATTGACGCGCGCCGTCGTCGCGCGCTATGCCCGGCCCAGCATGTTTCTTGCCAAACCTGTGCCGGCTGCCCAGATATCCCGTCTAGAAGCCATGCGCGCACGCGTCAAGAAACCCGACAGGACCTGTGAAGGACAACCATGCCCGAGCTGATTTTTCCCGGCCCCGAAGGCCGTCTCGAAGGCCGTTACCACCCTCAGCCCGGCAAGCCAGACGCCCCCATCGCCATCGTGCTGCATCCGCACCCGCAATATGGCGGGACGATGAACAACCGCGTCGTCTACAACCTGCACTATGCGTTCCACCGCATGGGGTTCACGGTGATGCGGTTCAACTTCCGCGGCGTGGGCCGCAGCCAGGGCGAATTCGACCAGGGCATCGGAGAGCTGTCCGATGCCGCCTCGGCACTGGATTACCTGCAGGCGATGAACCCCAATTCCAAGCATTGCTGGGTCGCGGGATTCAGCTTCGGTGCGTGGATCGGGATGCAGCTGCTGATGCGCCGCCCCGAGATCACCGGCTTCATCAGCGTGGCCCCGCCCGCGAACATGTACGATTTCAGCTTCCTGGCGCCGTGCCCGTCGTCAGGCCTGATCGTGAACGGCACTGCCGACCGCGTTGCTCCGCCCAAGGACACCGCCACCCTGGTGGGCAAGCTGCGCGAGCAGAAGGGCATCACCGTCACCCATGAGGAGATCGAGGGCGCGGACCATTTCTTCCGCGACGACGAGACCCACATGAAGCCGATGATCGACCTGGTGCAGGGTTACGTCAGGAAGCGCCTGACCGAGACGTCGCGCTGAGGGCTGCGGCCATGCTGGACGATGCGTTCGCCTTTCTGTGCGAGGCGGACCGGCTGAAGTCGGTCCACCGCGCCAGCGTCCTGATGGACCTGTCGCGCCCCGAGAACAGTGCAGAACACAGCTGGCACGTCGCCCTGTGGGCAATGGTGATGGGCGCCAGCGACCGCGCCATCGCGATGATCCTGATCCACGACCTGGTCGAGATCGACACCGGCGATCAGCCGATCCACCTGGATCATGACGTGGAAGGCCTAGCCATCGCCGAGGCCGCGGCGGCGGATCGCATCTTTGGCCTGGCGCCGGACGGGGCGCGTCTGGCCGCCCTCTGGCGCGATTTCGAGGGGCGCGCGGACGCTGCCGCGGTGACCGCCAAGCGCATGGATCACGCACAGCCCATCTTTCAGGTACTCCAGGCGCGCGATCCGATCCCCGACCATGTCCGGATCGTGCGCGACAACCTGTCGGCCGGACGCGCGGCGCGGTTCGAACGCGAATGGCCGCAGGGGTGGCAGGCCGCGCAGGCGCTGCTGTCCGGGCAGGAGGTCGCCCAGGGCGATCTGGCCCGCCGCCTGGCCTTTCTGGCCGAGGCCGACGCGCTGAAGGGCGTCCTGCGCGCAAACCGCCTGCTGGACGGATCGCGTCGCGAGAACAGCGCCGAGCACAGCTGGCATCTGGCGCTGTACGCGCTGGTGCTGGGCGGTCTGGCGGGGCCGGGCGTCGATCCGGGCCGCGTCATCCGGATGCTGCTGATCCACGATCTGGTCGAGATCGACGTGGGCGATGTGCCCCTGCATTCCGCCGGCGGGCAGGCGCATGGATCGGCGGCGATCCAGGCCGCCGAGGAGGCCGCCGCGCGGCGCCTGTTCGGCCTGCTGCCCGACCCGCAAGGACAGCAGATGCTGGCCCTGTGGCAGGAGTTCGAGGCGGCGGCCAGCCCCGATGCCGTCTTCGCCAAGGCGCTGGACCGCTGCCAGCCCGCCGTCCAGAACCTGCGGTCGGGCGGCGCGGGCTGGGTCGAATACGACGTGACCCTGGCGCAGGTGGAAAGCCGCGTGGGCCCTTGGGTCGAACGCGGCTGCGCGCCGCTGTGGCAGTGGCTGCACAACGGTCTGCGCGCCCATTTCGCGGGCAGCTAATCACCGGACGGGTGTCTTGCATACCATCGCATACCGTCTTTCAATCGGACGCTTTTGCGGCTAGAAGCGGCGCGACCGTATCCACCGCACAAGGGGCAGTTCATGTCGAAGATCAAGGTTGCCAATCCCGTCGTCGAGCTGGACGGGGACGAGATGACGCGGATCATCTGGGACTTCATCAAGCAAAAGCTGATCCTGCCCTATCTGGACATCGACCTGAAATATTATGACCTGGGCATCGAGGAGCGCGACCGCACCAACGACCAGATCACCATCGACGCGGCCGAGGCGATCAAGCGCCACGGGGTCGGCGTGAAATGCGCGACCATCACCCCCGACGAGGCGCGGGCCGAGGAATTCGGCCTGAAGAAGATGTGGCGCAGCCCCAATGGCACGATCCGCAACATCCTGGGCGGCGTGATCTTCCGCGAACCAATCATCTGCAAGAACGTGCCGCGGCTGGTGCCGGGCTGGACGCAGCCGATCATCGTCGGCCGCCACGCCTTCGGCGACCAGTACAAGGCCACCGATTTCCGTTTTCCGGGCAAGGGCAAGCTGACCATCAAGTTCGTCGGCGAGAACGGCGAGACGATCGAGCACGAGGTCTATGACGCCCCCGCCGCCGGGGTCGCAATGGCCATGTACAATCTGGACGATTCGATCCGCGATTTCGCCCGTGCCTCGCTGAACTATGGCCTGGCGCGCGGCTATCCGGTCTATCTGTCAACCAAGAACACGATCCTCAAGGCCTATGACGGCCGCTTCAAGGACCTGTTCCAGGAGGTCTACGAGGCCGAGTTCCAGGACCGGTTCAAGAAGGCCGGCATCCATTACGAACACCGCCTGATCGACGACATGGTCGCAAGCGCGATGAAATGGTCGGGCGGCTATGTGTGGGCCTGCAAGAACTATGATGGCGACGTGCAGTCGGACACCGTCGCGCAGGGCTTTGGCAGCCTTGGCCTGATGACCTCGGTCCTGATGACCCCGGACGGCAAGATCGTCGAATCCGAGGCCGCCCATGGCACCGTCACCCGCCACTATCGCGAACACCAGAAGGGCAATGCGACCTCGACCAACTCGATCGCGTCGATCTTTGCCTGGACCGGCGGCCTCAAGCACCGCGCCAAGCTGGACGACAACGCCGCCCTGCTGACCTTTGCGCAGACGCTGGAGAAGGTGACCGTCCAGGCGGTCGAGGACGGCCACATGACCAAGGACCTGGCGCTGCTGGTGGGTCCCGACCAGAAATGGCTGACCACGATGGGCTATCTGGAAAAGGTCGACCAGTACCTGAACAAGGCGCTGAACTGATCACGAAGGCCGGGCAATCGCCCGGCCTTCTGCTTTCCGAGGGCGCAGGATGCATTTCTCCGTTGTTCAAATACCCCCGGGGGGATCGCCGCAAGGCGATGGGGGGCTGGCCCCCCTTTCTTTGGAACCCGGCCTGCGCTAAGGGCAGGGCGTCCCAAGCAGGAGTCCCGCGATGAAAGCCGCCGTCGTCACCTTTCCCGGATCGAATTGCGACCGCGACCTTGCCGTCGCGCTGGAACAGGCGGGGGCCGAGGTGGTGCGCGTCTGGCACAAAGACAGCCAGCTGCCCGACGGGATCGACCTGGTCGGCGTGCCGGGCGGGTTCTCCTATGGCGACTATCTGCGCTGCGGGGCGATCGCCGCGCATTCCCCCATCGCCGACGCGCTGCGGGCCCATGCGGCGCGGGGCGGCTATGTGCTGGGGATCTGCAACGGCTTTCAGGTGCTGACAGAACTGGGCCTGCTGCCCGGCGCGCTGATGCGCAACACCGGGCTGACTTTCCTGTGCAAGCCGTCGGTCCTGACCGTGGGCACCGCGGACAGCGCCTTCACCGGCGGTTACGCCAAGGGCCAGCGGATCTGCATTCCGGTGGCCCATCACGACGGCAACTATCAGATCGGCACCGAAGGCTTGGCGCAGCTGCGCGATCAGGACCGCATCGCCTTCACCTATGCCCCGGCGATCAACGGGTCTGTCGGCGACATCGCGGGCGTGCTGTCGGAAAACCGGCGCGTCCTGGGCATGATGCCGCATCCCGAACGCGCCGCCGACCCGGTCACGGGCGGCACCGACGGGGCGGCGCTGTTCACGGGGCTGGCCACGGCGCTGACGCACGCCTGACTTGAGCCGGACCGTTCTTCGCCATAGATTGCGTCAGCCGATCTTGTGGGACGGGTCCGTGCGTGGTCACTGAGGATCATATCGAAGACAGCGCCGAACGCAGGCGCGGCAGGGTCGGCCAGCCGGTCAACCCCTGGTGGCTGCGTGCGACGATCGCACTGATCTGCCTGGCAGCGCTGGGCACGATCTGGGTCACCAACGCATGGCTGACCGACCGCTTCTCCGAGAACACGCGCGTGCGGTCCGAACTGCGTCTGGCGCTGTATTCGGGCAACCTGATGTCGGAACTGCAGCGCAATTCGGTCGTGCCCTTGCTGCTGGCGCGTGACCCGGCGCTGATCGGGGCGCTGAACGGCAACGATTTTTCCACCACCTCGGCGCGGCTGATGACCGCGCAGAAGGAGATCGGCGCGGCCTCGATCCGCCTGTTGGACGCATCGGGGCGGGTCGTGGGGGCCACCGACCGCTATCAGATCGGCACGAACAGCGTCGCGGCCCCGCAATATGTCGAGGCGCTGCGGTCGCGCGACACGGTCTTCACCGTGTCCGAACTGGCATCGGGCGCCCATGAGTTCGCCTATTCCCGCGCCGTGGTGTCCGAGGGGCGGACGCTGGGTGTGATCGTCGTGGGGGCCGACCTGACCCGGCTGGAGCGGTCCTGGGCGGGCATTTCCGATGCCGTGGCCGTCACCGACAGCGAGGGTGTGATCATCCTGTCGACCGAGCCGCGCTGGCGTGGCCTGACCGTCGCCGAGGCGCAGGCGGTGCGCGATGCGCCCTCTGCGATCCGGCGGGCGTTCCAGGTGACGGCGGACTGGACCTCCAGCCCCGCCGACGCCTATGTCCAGGGCCGCGCGGTGATGCAGTCCGAGGCGCGGGTGCCGTTCCGCGGCTGGCGGATGATCAGTTTCACCGCCTATTCGTCCGTGCGCGAGCGCGTCAACGCCATTCTGGCGCTGCAGATCATGGGTTTTGCCATCCTGCTGGCGGGGGCGTTCTGGATGCTGTCGCGGCGCGCGCGCATCCAGAGCCAGGCCTATATGCGCGAATCGGCCGACCTGCGCGCCCTGAACGCCCGCCTGACCCGAGAGATCGCGGAACGCGAGCGCGTGCAGAAGGAGCTGCGCGTGGCCGAGCAGACCATGCAGCAATCCTCCAAGCTGGCCGCCCTGGGAGAGATGTCGGCCGGCGTCAGCCACGAGCTGAACCAGCCCTTGGCCGCGATGAAAACCTATCTGGCGGGGGCGCGGCTGCTGCTGCAGCGCGGCCGCCCCGAGGAGGCGCTGTCCAGTTTCCAGCGCATCGACGACCTGATCGACCGGATGGGCGCGATCACCCGGCAGCTGAAGTCCTATGCCCGCAAGGGCGGCGAGGCGGTCGAGCCGGTCGATCTGCGCGCCGCGGTCAGCAGCGCGCTGACCATGATGGAGCCCCAGCTGCGCACCCGGCCCATCCGCATCATCCGCATCGTGCCGCGCGAACGGGTGATGGTCATGGCCGATCGCATCCGGCTGGAACAGGTGCTGATCAACCTGCTGCGCAACGCGGTCGACGCGGTCAAGGGCCGCCCCGACGCCGCGATCGAGATCACGGTCGAGGCCGCGGCTCACGCCTATGTGTCCGTCCGCGATAACGGGCCGGGTGTCTCGGACCTGGAAAAGCTGTTTGAACCCTTCTGGACCACCAAGAAGCCCGGCGAGGGGACCGGGCTGGGGCTGGCGATCTCGTCCACGATCGTCGCCGATTTCGGGGGTCGCCTGACCGCCCATAACGAAAACACCGGCGGAGCGGTGTTCCGGGTCGAGCTGCCGCTGCACCGCCCCGGACAGCCCCGTCAGGCCCTGGCGGCCGAATGACGCAACACGAGAGGATGACAAGAATGTCCCGCAAGCTGAAGATCGCCATCGTGGATGACGAACCCGACATGCGCGAATCGATCAGCCAGTGGCTGGTCCTGTCGGGCTTCGAGACCGAAACCTTTGCCAGCGCCGAGGACGCGCTGAAGGTCATCGGGTCCGACTGGCCCGGCATCGTCGTCAGCGACATCCGCATGCCCGGCATGGACGGCATGGCCTTTCTGAAACGCCTGATGGGCCTGGATTCGAACCTGCCCGTCATCATGATTACCGGCCATGGCGACGTGCCCATGGCGGTCGAGGCGATGCGCCTTGGCGCGATGGATTTTATGGAGAAGCCCTTCAACCCCGACCGCATGACCCAGCTGGCCAAGAAGGCCACGCAGGCCCGGCGCATGACCCTGGACAACCGCGCCCTGCGCCGCGACCTGTCCGAAGGCCAGCAGGTCATGTCCAAGCTGATCGGCGCCAGCCCGGTGATGGAGCGCCTGCGCGAGGACATCCTGGACCTGGGCCAGGCCGACGGCCACGTGTTGATCGACGGCGAGACCGGCACCGGCAAGACGCTGGTGGCGCATGCCCTGCACGCGGTCGGGCCGCGCGCGTCCAAGAAGTTCGTGCCGGTCAGCTGCGCGGCCTATAACGACGAGGCCCTGGCATCGCGCCTGTTCGGCCCCATCGAGGACGGGCTGCCCGCCGTCGAGGAGGCCCGCGCCGGCACGCTGTGCCTGGAGGATGTCGAGGCCCTGTCCGAGGCAATGCAGGCCCGCCTGCTGGCGTTTATCAGCGAGCAGGGCACACCTGCCGAGACGCGCATCATCGCGATCAGCAACGCCCGTGGCGAGGGCCGAAAGGCCGAGGATTCGCTGCGTCCCGACCTGTTCTATCGCTTGTCGGCGCTGAAGATCACCCTGCCGCCGCTGCGTGCGCGGGGCGAGGACATCCTGGCGCTGTTCACCCGCATGACCGAGCAGTTCAGCGAGGAATACGGCTGCGAGCCGCCCCAGGTCAGCGCGCAGGAGGCCGCCCAGCTGCTGCAGGCGCCCTGGCCGGGCAACATCCGCCAGCTGATCAACGTGGCCGAACGCGCGGTCTTGCAGAACCGCCGCGGATCGGGGTCGATCGCATCGCTGCTGATGGCGGATGGCGAGGACAACCAGCAGGCCACCACCACCGAGGGCAAGCCGCTGAAGGAATATGTCGAGAGCTTCGAGAAGATGCTGATCGACAACACCATGCGCCGCCACAAGGGCAGCATTTCCGGGGTGATGGACGAGCTGTGCCTGCCGCGCCGGACGCTGAACGAAAAGATGGCCAAGTACGGCCTGCAGCGCGGCGACTATCTGTAAGGGACCATTGGGGGCGGCGCGACCTGCCGCCCCCAACTGTCCGGGTCCCGCCGTCCGAATAAACACGCGATGGTCACAGCAACACACTGGACCGCAGGAACCGTCTTCAGAAAACTTGTGACACGACCCCGCACCTGCGGGACACTGGTGAAAGCGGGGCGAAAGCCCCGTACCGGTTTTGGGTGAACATCACCCGACCGTGGTTCAACCATAGCTTGCGACCCGTCGGTTTCCAACTGTCCATTTGGACAGGAAGATCAAGCATCCCCCTGTAAAATAACCGTTTATCTGCATTTCCTGCAATTTGTCGGCTAGGCGACAGTTCGGCGCGCCCGGGGTCGCGGGACTTGCGAAAGATGCCTGTGGGGATTACGCCGCAGGGGACCACGGAAAGGCAGCCCGCATGAGCGTTTCGTCCGACGACAAGTTCACCCCCCGCACCCCCCATCCCCGGACCCAGGCCGTCCATCACGGCACCCGGCGCAGCCAGTATGGCGAGATGGCCGAGGCGATCTTCCTGACCCAGGGCTTCGTCTATCCCGACGCCGCCTCGGCCGAGGCGCGGTTCCAGGGCACCGGCCCGGACGAGTTCATCTATGCCCGTTACGGCAACCCCACCAGCCGCATGTTCGAGGACCGCATCGCCGCGCTGGAGGGGACCGAGGACGCCTTTGCCACCGCCAGCGGCATGGCCGCCGTCAACGGCGCGATGTTCGCGATGTGCAAGCCGGGCGATCACGTCGTCGCGGCGCGGGCGCTGTTCGGGTCCTGCCTGTACGTGCTGGATCTGCTGGTGCGGTTCGGGGTCAAGGTCAGCTATGTCGACGGCACCGATCTGGACCAATGGGCCGAGGCGATCACGCCCGGCACGCGGGCGGTGTTCTTCGAAAGCGTGTCGAACCCCACGCTGGAGGTGATCGACATCCGGGCCGTCGCGGACCTTGCCCATGCGGCGGGCGCGACGGTGGTGGTCGACAACGTGTTCGCGACCCCGGTCTTTTCCCGCGCGGTCGAGCAGGGGGCCGATGTGGTCGTCTATTCCGCGACCAAGCATATCGATGGCGGCGGGCGGGCGCTGGCCGGGGTGATCTGCGGCACGCGTCAGTTCGTGCGCGAGGTGGCCGAGCCCTATCTGAAGCATACCGGCGGCGCGATCAGCCCGTTCCATTCCTGGATCATGCTGAACGGGCTTCAGACCATGGACCTGCGCGTGCGCGCCCAGGCCGAGGCCGCCGCGGGCATCGCCGCCGCGCTGCACGGCCATCCGGCGCTGAGCCGCGTGATCTATCCGGGCCTGGCCGATCATCCGCAGCACGACCTGGCCATGCGGCAGATGGGGTCGGGCGGCACGATGATCGCGATGGAACTGGCGGGCGGCAAGGAGGCGGCATTCGCCGCGCTGGATCGTCTGCGGATCATCGCGATCTCGAACAACCTGGGCGATGCGAAATCCATCGTGACCCATCCGGCCACCACCACCCATTCGCGCCTGACCGACGAGGACAAGGCGCGCCTTGGCATCACGCCGGGCCTGTTGCGCCTGTCGGTGGGGTTGGAGGACGCGCGCGACCTGACCGCCGATCTGATGGACGCGCTGCAGGGCTGAGCCGGGCTGCGTCATCGTGGCGTGGCGCATCTGCGGGGGCGGGCTGACATTTGTTGTGCCGCCCCCTATATCTGTGGCGATCACGCCGGAGGCACCATGACCGAGATCCGCCCCCTGACCCCCGCCTATCCCGCGCTGGCGCGCAGCTATGACGCGGAGTTCCGCGTCGACCCCGCCTACAAGGACAGCCTGCCGGACCTGCAGAACGGGCCTGCCAGCCTGATCGTGGGCGCGCGCACCGCGATCCAGCATGTGGGCATCTCGAACTTTCGGCTGCCGATCCGCTATCTGGTGCGCGACGGCGGAGAGATCACGCTGGAGACCAGCGTGACCGGCACCGTCAGTCTGGAGGCCGACCGCAAGGGCATCAACATGTCGCGGATCATGCGGTCATTCTATGGCCATGCCGATCATGCGTTCAGCCTGTCGGTGCTGGAGGCGGCGCTGGACGACTACAAGACCGACCTGGACGCGCTGGATGCGCGGATTCAGATGCGGTTTTCGTACCCGGTGCGGGTGGACAGCCTGCGGTCGGGCCTCTCGGGCTGGCAATATTACGACATCGCGCTGGAGGTGATCGACGTGGCCGGCGCGCGGTTGCGGGTCATGCATGTCGATTACATCTATTCGTCGACCTGCCCCTGTTCGCTGGAACTGTCCGAGCATGCCCGACAGACGCGCGGGCGGCTGGCCACCCCGCATTCGCAGCGGTCGGTCGCGCGGATATCGCTGGTGATGGACGGCCCCGAGCGGATCTGGTTCGAGGATGTCATCGCGCTGTGCCGCGCCGCGGTGCCGACCGAGACGCAGGTCATGGTCAAGCGCGAGGACGAGCAGGCCTTTGCCGAGCTGAACGCGGCGAACCCGATCTTTGTCGAGGATGCGGTGCGGGCCTTTGCGGGCCAGCTGATCGCCGATCCGCGGGTAGGCGATTTTCGTGTCGTGGCCAGCCACCAGGAATCGCTGCATTCGCATGATGCGGTCAGCCTGCTGACCAGCGGGCCGACCTTTGCCCAAGCATCGCTGGACCCCGCGACTTTTGCAGGGTTGCGCGCCTGATCTGCGTCCCGCGGTGGCCGGGGGAGCTGCGCGCCCCCCGGACCCCCTGCTGATGGGGCGCACCATTTCGGCACGGATGAGAACATAGGGCGAACGTCGGGCTTTCCTTGGCGCGCGGCGATGCCTATGTTGGCGGAATGGAGCATTTCGACGATTCCGATGATCTGGCGGCGGTGCCGCTGTCGCAGCGCGCGATGGCCGCGCGGCCCGCGCCGTATCTTGACGGGCTGAACGCCGCACAGCGCGCCGCTGTCGAAGCGCTGGACGGGCCTGTCCTGATGCTGGCGGGGGCCGGCACGGGCAAGACCCGTGCGCTGACCACGCGAACCGCGCATCTGCTGATGCTGGGCAAGGCGCGGCCCGGGCAGCTGCTGGCCGTGACCTTCACCAACAAGGCCGCGCGCGAGATGAAGGACCGGATCGGCCGCCTGCTGGGCGATGCGGTGGAGGGGATGCCTTGGCTGGGCACCTTCCACAGCATCAGCGTCAAGATCCTGCGCCGCCATGCCGAGCTGATCGGGCACGGCAACCTGCACCTGAAGCCCAGTTTCACTATTCTGGACACGGACGATCAGATCCGCCTGCTGAAGCAGCTGATCGCGGCCGAGAACATCGACGAGAAGCGTTGGCCCGCACGGCAGCTGGCGCATCTGATCGATGGGTGGAAGAACCGCTGCATCACGCCCGGCAACCTGCCCCGGGGCGAGGGTGAGGCGTTTGACGGGCATGGCGGCAAGCTGTACGCGGCCTATCAGGACCGGCTGCTGACGCTGAACGCGGTCGATTTCGGCGACCTGCTGATGCATTGCGTGACGCTGTTCCAGGCGCATCCAGACGTGCTGCGCCAATGGCAGGACCGGTTCCGCTATATCCTGGTGGACGAGTATCAGGACACCAACGTCGCGCAGTACATGTGGCTGCGGCTGTTGGCGCAGGCGCATCGCAACATCTGCTGCGTGGGCGACGACGACCAGTCGATCTATGGCTGGCGCGGGGCCGAGGTTGGCAACATCCTGCGGTTTGAGAAGGACTTTCCGGGCGCCGAGGTGATCCGGCTGGAGCAGAATTACCGGTCCACCCCGCAGATCCTGGCGGCGGCGTCCGGCCTGATCGCGGCGAACCAGGGGCGGTTGGGCAAGACGCTGTGGACGGATGCCGAACCGGGCGAACCGGTGCGCCTGATCGGGCATTGGGACAGCGAGGCCGAGGCCCGCTGGATCGGCGAGGAGATCGAGGCGTTCCAGGGCGGCCATCGACAGGCCCTGGGCCGCGTCAGCCTGAACGACATGGCGATCCTTGTGCGCGCGTCGCACCAGATGCGGGCCTTCGAGGACCGGTTCATGACCATCGGGTTGCCTTACCGCGTGATCGGCGGCCCGCGGTTCTATGAGCGGCAGGAAATCCGCGACGCGATGGCCTATTTCCGGCTGGTCGTCAGCCCGGACGACGATCTGGCCTTCGAGCGGATCGTGAACACGCCCAAGCGGGGCCTTGGCGACAAGGCGCTGCAGACGGTCCAGCATGCGGCGCGCCAGAACGGCGTGAACCTGCTGGAGGGCGCGCGCATCGTGGTCGAGGACAAGCAGCTGGGCGGCAAGGGGCTGGCCAACCTGCGCGATTTCGTAGGCCTGATCGGGCGGTCGCATATGGCGGTGCGCGACGGTGTCGGCCATGTGGAGCTGGCCGAGCGGGTGCTGGACGAATCGGGCTATACCGCGATGTGGCAGAACGACAAGTCGCCCGACGCGCCGGGGCGTCTGGACAACCTCAAGGAACTGGTCAAGGCGCTGGAGGAGTTCGAGAACCTGCAGGGGTTCCTGGAGCACGTGTCGCTGGTCATGGACCGCGACAATGCCGACGACGACGAACAGGTCAGCATCATGACCCTGCACGGCGCCAAGGGGCTGGAGTTTCCGGTCGTCTTTCTGCCCGGATGGGAGGACGGCCTGTTCCCCAACCAGCGCGCCATGGACGAGCAGGGCACCAAGGGCCTGGAGGAGGAGCGGCGGCTGGCATATGTCGGCATCACGCGGGCCGAACGGCTGGCCACGATCACCTTCGCGGGCAACCGGCGCCTGTACGGCCAGTGGCAGAGCGCCCTGCCGTCACGCTTCATCGACGAGCTGCCCGAGGAGCATGTCGAGGTGCTGACCCCGCCGGGCCTGTATGGCGGCGGCTATGGTGCGGCGATGGCGATGGCGGGCGGCACGCGGATGGACGAACGGGTGGCCAAGGCCGATGTCTATGCCTCTCCGGGATGGAAGCGGATGCAGGCGCGGGCCGCCGATCGCGGCCAGCCGGTGCATCGCACCCCCGTCACGATCAACGCGGCGCCCGCGTCGCGATTCAGCGTGGGCGACCGCGTGACCCACGCCAAGTTCGGCGAGGGTCTGGTCATGGGGATCGCCGAGGACACGCTGACCGTTCAGTTCGAGGCCGGGTTCAAAAACATCAAGGCGGCCTATGTTCAACTGGCAAGCGGGGGCGACGACGTCCCCTTCTGACGGCGGGATAGGCGGGGCTGTCCCGCGCGGGTCAGGGCTTGGGCATAGGCCGCGTCGACATCCGTGCCCGGATGGTTTTCTGCCAGGCGCAACAGGCGGAAATGGATGTCTGCGACCCGTTCGTAGTAATCCAGGAAGGCATAGTTGATCGCGGCCCCCGTCGCCGCGCCCAGGACCGGAACGGCCTGCGCGCCCAGCTTGGTCGTCAGGCGGGTCGCGAACTGACCGGCAAAGCGGGTGATAAGCGTCGACACGGTCTGCCCATTGGTCAGCAGGCGGTTCGCCAGGAACGATTGCGCGGCCGCGTCTCCCTCTTGTCCCGGCTCGCCGTACTGGAACACCGCCAGGCATTCCAGCCGCACCCGCGGATCGGTGGTGTCAAAGCCATGCTTGCGCGCGACCTTCTGGATGGAATTGAAGATGACCGTGGTCGAGGCCACCAGGTCCGGCACGATGCCCGCCAGCCCGAACCATCCGCCCGTGGCCCCCGACATCACCGCCGCCGCCCTGTTGGCGACCAGCGGCGCGTCACGCACCACGCTGATCCCGTCACCGCGCGCAGACAGGTCGTACAGTTGGCGGAACGCGCTTTCCATGACCTTTTCCAGCGACAGGGGCGACAGGCCCAAGACCGTGGTGGCCGCGCCTTCGGTCAGCCGGCCCACCGCCTCGACCCCGCGCATCAGCAGGCCGCGACCGGCCAGCTGGCGGGCGGCCAGGCGGTCCAGTTCGGCCTGCAGGTCGGCGGTCGGATCGGTCAGCGCGGTCGAGGTCATGGTGATGCTCCTGGTCAGTCGGCCCATTCGGGGTCGGTGGTAAAAGCGATGGTCAGCCAGCGGTTCGTGATGTCGCCGCCGATGGCGTCGCCGATCTGGTCGCGGATGGCGTCCCATTCCTCCAGCGGGCGGGGGGGCTGGCCCTGGGGGACGATGAAGTACAGCTCTATCTGGCGGCCACGGCCGACGCGGGCGACATAGGCGCGGTGGTCCAGGAATCCGTGCCGGGCCACCACGTCGCGGGCCACGCGGTCGACCTGCGCCATCATGTCCGGCGGCGTGATCAGCAGGATGTCGGCCAGTGCCCTGCGGATGGTCGGCACCGGCAGCGGGATCACGATCACGCAGACCAGCGCCAGCACGGCCGGATCGACATAGGGCGACAGGGGCGCCAGCGCCGTTCCCTGGATCGCCCAGCCAAAGACGAAGGCCGCCAGCAGCGCCCCCGTCAGCGCCGCCGAGATGGTCCAGCCCTGCACGTCCAGCGCCACGAAGTTGGACCGGATCGACAGGTTGGCGTGACGGTTGTGGATCGCCATGCCCACCGCCACGATCACCACGACGACCGCATAGACGATGGCCCGCCCGAAATCGAGTTCGCGCCCCCCGGCCAGCAGGCTGCCCACCGCGGTGACCAGCGCATAGATCGCCGCCCCCGACAGCAGGACGCCGTTCAGGCCCAGGACCATCGGCTCCAGGTGCCAGAACCCCATCGTGAAGCGCTGGACCAGCCGCGCCTGGCGGCGTTCCGACAGGCGTTGCGTGATCAGCGACGACACCAGCAGCGCGACCGACGTCATCACCGCATCCGTCAGCGAATAGATGCCGTCGAAGATGATCGACGCCGACCCCGACGCCACGCCGAAACCGATCCCCACCGCCGCCACGACGAAGGTCATGGCGATCGACAGGCGCAGGACGGCTTGTTCGGACATCGGGCGGGTCATGGGGGTCCTTTCGGCCGCCGAACGCCGCACGCGTTCAAAGGGTTGCACGCTGCGCCGCCGTGACGCGACGCGACATCTGGCCCCTGCCGCGCGGGGCGTGCTAACGTGGTCGCCAATGATGACGGGGGCTTTGCGGTGGCGGTGATCCGGCTGTGGCTGTTCGTGCTGGCGGCGCAGGTGGTGTTCTATGTGCTGCTGCGCATGCATATCCGGTCCGGACAGGTCGAACGCCTTGAGAACCGGTGGGATGCCCGCCATCCCGACCAGGCCGGGAACACCGCCGCACGGCGCGCGTTCATCGCCAAGGCGATGGTCGGGTTCAACCGAACCCTGCGGGCGCGGCTGGCCGGCTTGGTCTTCGTGTTGCCCACGCTGGCCGTTGTGGTCATCGTCATCCTGGTCAACTGGCAATAGGAGCTGCCATGTCTTATGTGCGCGTCGTCGCAGGCGTCCTGTTCGGCATCCTGGTCTTTGGCCTGCTGGATTACACCCTGCCGTCCCAGAACACGCTGCGGATCAGCAACACCTACAACCGCCTGACGGAGATCCCGCCCTCGGCCGCGATCTTCTGGGCATCCGACAGCACCGGCACGGTCGAGAACGCCCAGGGCCAGCGCGACGTGCGCTTCATCGACGCGGTGCGGCCCGGCGGGCGCGTCTTCGTCTATCGCAACGAGGATACGGGCTGGGTCTGGCCGCCCTATTTCAAGTATGACAGCGCGAACCTGCAGGCCGAGGCCACGAACCTGCAGTCCTCGGCGCGTGATCCGATCTGGGTCAGCGTGACCGCCTATGGCTGGCGTCTGCCGTGGATGTCGACCTATCCCAATGCGATTTCCATCAACACCGTGGCGGGCCCCGACGACCGCCCGACCAACTGGGCCGCGCTGATCGTATGTGGCGTGCTGCTGGCCTTGCTGACGCTGGTCTGGCGCATGTGGGCGCAGTTCCGTCAGCGCAGCGCAAGGAGACCGGCATGACCAACCCCGGAACCGACCTCCACCCCGACTGGTTCGAGGGCATCCGCATCAACACCCCGGCGGTCGAACGCCGCGCCGCGACGTTACCCGCGCGCCGCAGCCTGAAGAAGGATCACCAGACCGCGTGGCTTTTGAACGCGGTGCGCTGCATCGACCTGACCACGCTGGCGGGCGATGACACGCCCGACCGGGTCGCCCGTCTGTGCGCCAAGGCGCGCCAGCCGATCGCCGCCGATCTGCTGGAGGCCGTGGGCGTGACCGGGCTGACCACCGGCGCGGTCTGCGTCTATCCGACGATGGTCGCGCCCGCCAAGCGCGCCCTGGGCAACAGCGGCATCCCCGTCGCCAGCGTGGCGACTGGCTTTCCCGCAGGCCTGATGCCCCTGGACCTGCGCCTGGCCGAGATCCGCTATGCCGTGGATCAGGGCGCCGATGAGATCGACATCGTCATTACCCGCGCCCATGTGCTGCAGGGCAACTGGGCGGCGCTGTATGACGAATTGCGCGCCATGCGCGAGGCCTGCGGGGCCGCGCGGATGAAGGCGATCCTGGCCACCGGCGATCTGAAGTCGCTGGAGAATGTCGCCAAGGCCAGCCATGTGGCGATGCACGCCGGGTCGGACTGGATCAAGACCTCGACCGGCAAGGAGGGCGTGAACGCGACCCTGCCGGTCAGCTTGGTCATGGTTCGCACCATCCGCGACTTTCATGCCCGCACCGGCATCAAAGTCGGGTTCAAGCCCGCGGGCGGCCTGCGCACCGCCAAGGACGCGATCAGCTGGCAGGTGCTGATGGCCGAGGAGCTGGGCCGCGACTGGCTGGCCCCGGACCTGTTCCGCATCGGCGCCTCCAGCCTGCTGGGCGATATCGAGCGCCAGATCAGCCACCATGTGACGGGCCGCTACGCCGCCGCCCACCGCCAAGCGATTGCCTGAGGATCCGATGACCAAAGTGAGCGAGATCATGCAGACGATGGAATACGGCCCCTCGACCGAGGACGCGTCCGCGGCCCGCGACTGGCTGGCCCGGCGCGGGACGTTCGGCCATTTCATCAACGGCAGCTTCACCAAGCCGGGCGACACCTTCGAGACCCGCGACCCCGCCACCGGCGAGGTTCTGGCCCGCGTGACGCAGGGAACGGCGGACGACGTCGCGACGGCGGTCAAGGCCGCGCGCCGCGCGCAGAAGGGCTGGGCCGCGCTGACCGGCACCGAACGGGCGCGGCATCTCTATGCGCTGGCCCGCCATGTGCAGAAGCGCGAGCGCTTCCTGTCGGTCCTGGAGACGCTGGACAACGGCAAGCCGATCCGCGAGGCGCGCGACATCGACATCCCGCTGGTCGCGCGGCATCTCTATCACCACGCGGGTTGGGCCGAACTGCGCGACACGCGGTTCCCGGGCCATGCGCCCCTGGGCGTCTGCGGCCAGATCATTCCGTGGAACTTTCCGCTGCTGATGCTGGCTTGGAAGGTGGCGCCCGCGCTGGCCGCGGGCAACACGGTCGTGCTGAAGCCCGCCGAATACACCCCCCTGACCGCCCTGGCCTTTGCCGAGATCTGCCAGGAGGTCGGCCTGCCCGCGGGCGTCGTGAACATCGTGACCGGCGACGGCGCGACGGGCGCGGCCCTGGTCGCGGCGGACGTGGACAAGATCGCCTTCACCGGCTCGACCGAGGTCGGGCGCGGCATCGCCACCGCCCTGGCCGGGACCGGGCGCAAGCTGACGCTGGAACTGGGCGGCAAGTCACCCTTCGTGGTGATGGAGGATGCCGACCTGGACGCCGCCGTGGAGGGCGTGGTGGACAGCATCTGGTTCAACCAGGGCCAGGTCTGCTGCGCGGGCTCGCGCATCTTGGTGGCGGAATCCGTCGCGGAGCGGTTCGAAACGCTGCTGTCGGCCCGCATGGCGCGGCTGCGCGTGGGCGCGCCCTTGGACAAGTCCACCGATATCGGCGCCATCGTCGATCCGGTGCAGAAGGACCGCATCCTGTCGATCTGCCGTGCCGCGACCGATGCCGGGGCGGAACTGGTCGGCGGGCAGGCGCAGGAGGGCTGCTTCATCGCACCCGGATACCTGAAGAACATCGCCCCCGCCAATCCCGGCATGGAGCAGGAGATCTTCGGCCCCATCGCCACGCTGTCGACCTTCCGCACCGCGGATGAGGCGGTCGAGCTGGCCAACAACACCCGCTATGGCCTGGCCGGATCGGTCTGGTCGGAAAGCGCGACGGTCGCCACCGACATCGCCGCGCGGATCAAGGCCGGGGTGATCTGGATCAACGGCGCTAACATGTTCGACGCCGCGGCCCCCTTCGGCGGCTATCGCGAAAGCGGCTATGGCCGCGAGGGCGGGGCCGCGGGGATGCGCGACTATCTGGCCGAACCTGCGGTGAAACCGGCGCGTGAGATTGCGTTGAAACCGGTCGTCGCGGTAACGGACGGGGCCGCGCCGCAGCAGGGCATCGACCGCACGGCCAAGCTCTATTACGGCGGCGTGCAGAAGCGGCCGGATGGCGGCGCGATGTATGCGGTGCCGGGCGGGCTGGCCCCCCTGGGCAGCCGCAAGGATATCCGGAACGCCGTCGAGGCGGCGACCAAGGCCGGCAAATGGGCCGCGGCGGGCGGTCATGCCCGCGCGCAGGTCCTCTATTACATCGCCGAGAACCTGTCGGCGCGGGCCGCGGAATTCGCCGCCCGCACCAGCCGGGCCGAGGTCGATGCCGCCATCGCGCGCGCCTTCCATTATGCGGCCTGGGCCGACAAGTTCGACGGCGCCACCGTGCAGGCCAAGCCCGGCCATCTGGTCAACGTGATCCCCGAACCGATGGGCGTCATCGGCATCGCCTGTCCGAATGCGCAGCCGCTGGCGGGGTTCCTGTCGCTGGTGCTGCCCGCCATCGCCATGGGCAACGCGGTCGTGGCGATCCCCGCGCAGGACGATCCGCTGGCGGTGACGGACCTCTATCAGGTGTTCGACACGTCGGACCTGCCTGCGGGCGTGGTCAATATCGTGACCGGGGTCACCGCCGATCTGGCCGTGCCCTTGGCTGCCCATGAGGAGGTCGCGGGCTTCTGGCACGCGGGACCCGCGGCAGGGCTGGCGGCGGTGGACCGGGCGGCGGCGGGGAACCTGAAGCCGGTCTGGGCCGTGCCCGCCCGCGACTGGACCGGTGGTCACGCGCAGGGCGAGACCTTCCTGCATCACGCGACGCGGTCCAAGACGATCTGGCTGCCCTATGGCGCCCTGCCTGCGGGCAGCGGCAGCGCGGCCTATTGAAACGAAGAAGGGGGGGCCGCTTGGCCCCCCTTTACCGTCAGCGCCCCCGGATGCGGGGGTCCATGGCGTCGCGCAGCCCGTCGCCGATATAGTTCACGCACAGCACCGTCAGCGAGATCAGCAAGCCGGGAAAGATCACCCGCCACGGATACAGCACCATCTGGTCCACGGCGTCGAACAGCAGCCGTCCCCAGGTCGGGAAGTCGGGCGGAAAGCCCAAGCCCAGGAAGGACAGCGCGCTTTCGGTGATGATCGCGGTGGCAATGCCCAGGGTCGCGGCCACCATGATCGGCGACAGCACGTTGGGCAGGATGTGGCGCGTGATCATCCGGTGCGACGGCGTGCCGATGGACCGCGCGGCCAGGATGAACTCGCGTTCCTTCAGGCCCAGCACCTCGCCGCGCACGATGCGGGCGGCCTGCATCCAGCTGGTCGCGCCGATGGCGGTCACGATCAGGAAGAAGATGCCAAGCGCCGGGCCGAAGGTCTGCGACAGCGGCTCGCGGAACAGCGTCACCATCAGCAGCAGCAAAGGCAGCAGCGGCAGCGCCAGGAACAGCTCTGTCAGGCGCATCAGCGGCGCATCCAGCCGGCGGAAGTAGCCCGACATCACGCCGATCAGGCTGCCCAGGAAGATCGCGATGATCATCGCGGTCAGGCCGACGGCGATGGACACCTGGCCGCCCGCCATCAGGCGCGCCAGCAGGTCGCGGCCCAGCTGGTCGGTGCCCAGGGGATGGGCCGCGGAGAAGCCCGAGTTGCGGGCGCGGATGTCCACATAGGTCGGGTCGATCGTCCAGATCAGCGGTCCGACGGACACGAACAGGATGATCGCCACGAACAGCACCAGCGCCACCATCGCGCCGCGGTGGCTGCGGAACTGGCGCCAGACGTCGGACCACTGGCTGCGGGTCTCGACCGCGCCCTGGGGGGGCACGACCGGGGGGCTGGCGGCGGCGGGGACGGCGGCGTTGCCTGCGGCGGCGCGCAGGTCGTCGGGGGATTTGGGGTCAGTCATAGCGGATCCTCGGGTCCAGCACCCCATAGAGGATGTCTGCGATCAGGGTGAAGACGACGATCAGGATGGCAAAGATGAAGGTCAGCGTCAGGACCATCGGGATGTCGTTGCCGTGGATCGAGGTGATCAGCAGCTGTCCCAGCCCGTTCACCTTGAACACCTGTTCGGTGATGATGGCGCCGCCGAACACCGCCGGCAGGCCAAGCGCGATCACGGTCACGACCGGGATCAGGCTGTTGCGCAAGACGTGCTTCAACACGACGACGCGTTCGGACAGGCCCTTGGCTCGGGCGGTGCGGACATAGTCCTGGCCCAGGTTGTCCAGCATGGACGAGCGCATGAAGCGGCTGATCTGCGCCGCGTTGTAAAGCGCCAGCACCGTCACGGGCATCACCATCTGGCGGGCCTGCTGCTTGAAGCTGGCCCAGTCGTCGACCTGCAGCGTGGTGTCATAGACCGACGGGAACCACTGCAGGTTCACCGCGAAGATGATGATCAGCACGACGCCGGTGAAGAAGGTGGGCATCGAGAACCCGATCATCGACACGAAGGTGCCGATCTGGTCGAACCAGCTGTACTGCTTGTAGGCCGAGATGATCCCGATGGGGATCGCGATGAGGATGCCCACCAGATAGGACATTCCGACCACGGTCAGGGTCTGCGGCACGCGCTGGGCGATCACGTCGAAGACGGGGCTGCGCGACTGGAAGCTGATGATGCGCTGGGCGCCGTCGCTGAAGTTCGTGCCGAACCACTGGTCGGTCCAGTACAGCGGCTCGACCCAGAAGAACTGCTTCAGCCACAGCAGGTAGCGGACCGGCCAGGGCTCGCCCAGGCCCAGGGCCGCACGCATGCGTTCGCGGACCTCCGGGGGCACGGTCAGGGGCACGTCGCCCAAGGGGTCGCCGGGCGAGGCTTCCAGCAACAGGAAGATCACCAGCGAGATGAACAGCAATGTCGGAATGGCCAGCAGCAGCCGGCGGATGGTGAAACTCAGCATGGTGCCTCGATCCGGTGGTTTCTGGGCATCTGTGTCCCCCCGTCACGGTCCCGCGCGCCCGCGGGCCCCTGAGAGAGGGGCGCCGCCCCGGCGCAGGGCCAGGGCGGCAGGATGCATTACTGTTCGACGCGGGTCCAGTCCGCGACGTTCCAGATCTCGCTGTCCCAGGCGTTCAGCTGCACGCCGCCAAGCGTGTTCGAATGCGCCGAGGCCGTGCCGCGATAGACCAGCGGGATGATCGCGTTGCTGTCCTTGGTCAGCATGTCGTTCATCGTCCGGCCCATGGCGGCGCGTTCGTCGGCGTCGACGATGCCTTCGATCTCGTCGACCATGCGGTCGTATTCCGGGTCGCAGAAGCGGCTGATGTTCTCGCCCTGCCACTGGTTGGCGGGCGAGGGCGCCTTGTCGCAGGTCCACTTGGACAGGTAGGGCGCCGGGTTGTTGCCGTCGAAGTTGTCGGCATACATCTCGACGTCGGCATAGAACTTCTGCAGCGTGTCGGGCGAGCCCGCATCCGAGCCGAAGAACACCGACGCGTCGACCGTCTTCAGTTCGGTCTGGACGCCGATTTCCGACCACCACTGCTTGATCAGCGCCTGGAAGTCCTGGCGGACCGCATTGACCGAGGTCTGGAAGACCATGTTCAGCTGCACGCCGTCCTTCTCACGCACGCCGTTGCCGCCCATCGTCCAGCCTGCCTCGTCCAGCAGGGCGTTCGCACCGGCGATGTCCTGGGTCAGGCATTCGGTGTTGTCGGACGCCCAGGCCTCGGGGGCGGGGACATAGTTGCAGGTCGGCTGGCCCGACGTGCCATAGCCGATCTCGACCAGCAGGGCGCGGTCGATGGCCATGGACAGCGCCTTGCGCACCGCCGGGTCCGACAGGAACGGATGCGGATGCGCGGCGGTCGAACGCTCGCCCTCGGGCAGCGACGATGACGGGTCGGTCAGGTTGACGTGGATGCGTTCCACCAGCGTGCCGAAGGCGGCCGAGACCTTGCCGCGGCCCGCGGCCTCCATGCCGGCGATGACGTCGGGGGCCAGCTGGGTGTTCCAGGCATAGTCGAACTCGCCGGTCTCCATGACCGACCGCGCGGCGCCGGCCGCGTCGCCGCCACCCTTGACCAGCACGGTCGCGAAGGCGGGCTTGGCCGCGTCGCGGTATTCCGGGTTCGCTTCCAGGCTGATCGTGTCGTTGGTCAGGAACTGGGTGACGCGGAACGGGCCGGTGCCGATCGGGCCAAAATTCTGGTCGGTGCAGGTCGGCGCGTTCACGCCCTTGCAGGCCTCGAACTGGGCCTTCTGCAGGATCGGCGACTGCGATCCGACAAAGGCCGAGAACGGGTCGGCGCGCGGTGAATCGAAGGTGACCTTGACGGTCTGCGGATCGACCGCCTCGACCGCGGTGATGCCCTCGAACTTGGCCAGCTGCGCGCAGCCACCCTCGGGGTCCATGCAGTATTCGGCGGTGAAGACGACGTCATCGGCGGTCAGCGGCGTGCCGTCCGACCATTTCACGTCGTCGCGCAACGTCCAGGTGACCGAGGTCAGGTCCTCGGCGATGCCGCCGTTCTCCAGCGACGGGATTTCCGTCACCAGGCGGGGATAGATCTGACCTTCGGTGTCATAGCCCGCCAGCGGTTCCAGGACCAGGCTGCCGGCGATGACCTCTTTGGTGCCGCCCGACAGATAGGGGTGCATCAGGGTCGGGGCCTGCCACATGATGATGTTCAGCTGGCCGTCGCTGCCGCGTTCCGCGAAAGCGGCAGGGGCCATCGCCAGCGTGGCGGCGGCGCCCATCAGACCGGTTCTCAGTTTCATTACACTCTCCTGTTGGGTGTTGCGGCCCGCGGGGGGTTCCACGCCACCTTCAGCCATTCGGGGGCTGATCGTCTTGTCGCGTCCCCGATTGTCCGGGTGGTTGTTCGTGTTGTCATCGTCCCTGCGGAATGCGCGCATCATCAAACGAAGCCTCTGCGAAAGGCAAGACCCATCGCACATGCGTTTGGGCTTTGACTTTCCCCGGGCAATGGCTAGCCTGCTGGCTTGATCTTTCCCGGGGGCCCCAGATGCTTGACGACAAACCTCTTGTTTCCATTGAGAAACTGCGGGTCGAATTCGAAACCAACGATGGGGTCGTGGTCGGCGTCAAGGATGTCAGCTTCAACATCAAGCCGGGCGAATGCGTCTGCGTGGTGGGCGAATCCGGGTCGGGAAAATCGGTCAGCTCGTTGTCGCTGATGCGGCTGGTGGAATTCGGCGGGGGCACCATCGCGGGCGGCCAGCTGATGTTCGAACAGGATGACGGCAAGGTCGTCGACCTGGCCCGCCAGAACAGCGCCGCGATGCGCGACATCCGCGGCAACCAGATCGGCATGATCTTCCAGGAGCCGATGACCGCGCTGAACCCGGTCTTCACCGTCGGCGACCAGCTGGTCGAGGGGTTGATCACCCATCGCGGCCTGAAGAAGGCCGAGGCCCGCGCCCGCGCGCTGGAGATCCTGCGCCAGGTCCGCATTCCCGAACCCGAACGCCGGCTGGACCAGTATCCGCACGAACTGTCGGGCGGCATGCGCCAGCGCGTCGTGATCGCCATCGCCATGGCCTGCGAGCCGCGCCTGCTGATCTGCGACGAACCCACGACCGCGCTGGACGTGACGATCCAGGCGGAGATCCTGGCGCTGATCGACCGGCTGAAGCGGGAAAAGCAGATTGCCGTCCTTTTCATCACCCATGATATGGCCGTGGTCGCCCAGATGGCCGACCGCGTGGTGGTCATGTATCGCGGCGAGAAGGTCGAGGAAGGCCCGGTCGAGCAGATCTTCGAGAATCCTCAGCGGGATTACACCAAGATGCTGCTGGCCGCCGTCCCGCGCCTAGGCGAGATGACCGGCAAGGCCGCCCCCGAACGCCTGCGCCTGATGAGCGACGGATCGACCGGCGCCCCCGAACCCATCGTCGTCGCCAACCCCACGCCGCTGCTGACGGTCAAGAACCTGACCACGCGGTTCAAGGTCAAGGGCGGCCTGCTGCGCCGCACCGTCGCGCGGGTGCACGCGGTCGAGGATGTCAGCTTTACCATCAACGCCGGCGAGACGCTGTCGCTGGTGGGGGAATCCGGCTGCGGCAAGTCCACCTGCGGGCGGTCGATCCTGCGCCTGGTCGAGCCCGAATCGGGCACGGTCGACCTGGGTGGCACCGACATCATCGGCCTGTCGGCGAACGCGCTGCGCAAGTCGCGCCGCGACATGCAGATGATCTTTCAGGACCCGTTCGCCAGCTTGGACCCGCACATGAAGCTCTACGACCAGGTCGCAGAGCCGATGGAGAACTATGGCATCGGCAGCAAGTCCGAACGCCAGGACCGCATCGCGGCCCTGTTCGACCGGGTGGAACTGCCGCGCAGCTTCATGCGCCGCTATCCGCACGAGATGTCGGGCGGCCAGCGCCAGCGCATCGCCATTGCCCGCGCCCTGGCGCTGAACCCCAAGCTGATCATCGCGGACGAGGCCGTGTCGGCGCTGGACGTGTCGGTCCAGGCGCAGGTGCTGAACCTGCTGATGGAGCTGCAGCAGGACCTGGGCATATCGATGCTGTTCATCAGCCATGACATGGCCGTCGTCGAACGCGTCAGCCACCATGTGGGCGTGATGTATCTGGGCCGCATCGTCGAGATGGGCACCCGCGCGCAGGTCTTCGAGAACCCCCAGCACAGCTATACCCGCCAGCTGATGTCGGCAGTGCCCGTGGCCGACCCGCGCCAGAAGAAGATTACCGAGGATCTGAGCTTCAAGCCCATCCCGTCGCCCATGCACCCGGTCGATTATGTGGCCAAGCCGTCCGTCTACCGAGAGGTCGCGCCGGGGCACCGCGTGCTGGTCGATCCGGTCACCCACGGCTGATCGTTTTTCGGGCAGGGCGTGGCGGGGTGCCCCTGGCCCCTCTTGCAGATCGTGCAGGAAATCGCCACCCTGCGTCCGAAGGAGACAACCATGCCCGTCAAGAACCGCTTTGCCGAACTGCTGCCCGAAATCACCGCCTGGCGCCGCGATTTCCACGAACATCCCGAACTGCTGTACGACGTCCACCGCACCGCGGGCCGCGTGGCCGACCTGCTGCGCGAATTCGGCTGTGACGAGGTCACCGAGGGCGTGGGCCGCACCGGCGTCGTCGGCGTCATCAAGGGCCGGACCGACAGCAAGGGCCGCGTCGTGGGCCTGCGCGCCGACATGGACGCGCTGCCGATCATCGAGCAGACGGGCGTGGAATATGCGTCAAAGACGCCGGGCAAGATGCATGCATGCGGCCATGACGGCCACACCGCCATGCTGCTGGGTGCGGCCAAGTATCTGGCCGAGACGCGCAATTTCGACGGCACCGCCATCGTGATCTTCCAGCCCGCGGAAGAAGGCGGTGCCGGGGGCGAGGCGATGGTCCTGGACGGTCTGGTCGACCGCTGGAAGATCGACGAGTTCTACGGCATGCACAACATGCCCGGCATGCCGGTGGGCCAGTTCTCGATCCGGCCCGGCGCGATGATGGCGGCGGCCGATCAGTTCGACATCACCGTGACCGGCAAGGGCGGCCATGCCGCAAAGCCGCATGAATGCATCGACACCACCCTGACCGCCGCGCAGATCGTCGTGGCGCTGCAGTCGGTCGTGGCGCGCAACATCGACCCGCTGAAGAACGCGGTGATCTCGGTCTGCGTGGTGTCGACGGATTCGACGGCGCATAACGTGATCCCGCAGGTCGTCCAGCTGAAGGGCACCGCCCGCAGCCTGGCACCCGAGGTCCGCGACCAGCTGGAGGAGGGGATCAAGCGCGTCGCCACCAACATCGCCGCCGCGATGGGCGCACGCGCCGATGTCGATTACCAGCGTGGCTATCCGGTCACCATGAACGACCCGCAGGCGACGGAATGGGCCGCCGACGTGGCCCGCGACATCTCGGGCGGGGTGAACATGGACATGCAGCCGATGATGGGCGGCGAGGATTTCAGCTATATGCTGAACGAACGTCCGGGCGCCTATATCTGGGTCGGCAACGGCGACACGGCGATGGTCCATCACCCGGCCTACAACTTCAACGACGATGCGATCCCGGCGGGCTCCAGCTGGTATGCAGGCATGGTCGAGGCGCGGCTGCCGGCGGCCTGATCCGGGCCGCCTGATGTCGCGGGCGGCCCCCCGCCGTCGCAAACGTGATTGCCCTTCGCGGGCAATGCGTTGAAATGCCGGTGGCGTTCGCGCCATCGGCAAAACGGGGACCCCATATGAAGACCTTCACCCTGCGCGTGACCTGCGCCTCGACCCGCGGCATCGTCGCGGCGATTTCCGGCGCGCTGGCGGATGCGGACTGCAACATCACCGACAGCGCCCAGTTCGACGACGTCGAGACGGGTCGGTTCTTCATGCGGGTCAGCTTCCGCTCCGAAGGGGCCGCGACGCTGGAGAGCCTGCGCGCGATGTTCGCGCCCATCGCCACGCGGTTCGGCATGGAGGTCGAGGTCACCGACGATGCCGTCAAGAAAAAGGTGCTGATCATGGTCAGCCGGTTCGGGCACTGCCTGAACGACCTTCTGTACCGCTGGCGCATCGGTGCCCTGCCGATCGAGATCGTTGGCGTCGTGTCGAACCACCACGAATACCAGAAGGTCGTCGTGAACCACGACATCCCCTTCCACATGATCCGCGTCACGCCCGAGAACAAGGCCGAGGCCGAGGCCCGTCAGATGGAGATCATCGACCAGACCGGAGCCGAACTGATCGTGCTGGCGCGCTATATGCAGGTGCTGTCGGACCGGATGTGCCAGCAGATGTCGGGTCGGATCATCAACATCCACCATTCCTTCCTGCCCAGCTTCAAGGGGGCGAACCCCTACAAGCAGGCCTATGAGCGGGGCGTCAAGCTGATCGGCGCGACCAGCCATTACGTCACCGCCGACCTGGACGAAGGCCCGATCATCGAACAGGACACGGTCCGCGTGACCCATGCCCAGTCCCCCGGCGACTATGTCTCCCTTGGCCGCGACGTCGAGGCGCAGGTGCTGGCCCGCGCGGTCCATGCCCATATCCACGGCCGGGTCTTCCTGAACGCTGCCAAGACGGTGGTCTTCCCGCCGTCGCCCGGCAGCTATGCCAGCGAGCGGATGGGTTAACGCACCGCCTCGAACTCGGCCGCATCGGCGTCGCGCTGATCCTGGACGGCCTGGTTTGCACTGTCGCGCGCGGCCTCCAGCGTGCTGCGGATTTCTGCCGCGCGGGCGTCATGGGCGTCATGCGCGGCCGTCAGCGCGGCGCGCAGCGCGGCCTGCTGGTCGGGGGTCAGATCCTGGTCGCGTGACCAGGCACGCACCCGGTTGCTCTCGCGCAGCGAACGACCGCCGATGCAGTTGTCCAGCCGCAGCAGCGCACCTCCGGCGGCGTTGGAATTGCGCAGCTGGGTCATCGACGCCTGGTTGTTGGTTCTCAGCATCTCAAAGCTGTTGGCGTTCCAGCGACGCCTTTCCTCGATCTCGCGCGCCAGCTCGTTTTGCGTGGTGATGGGGGTGAACAGGCCGCCCCCGGCCTGGGCCACGGCCTCCAGCTGGGCGCGTTCGTCGGCGGGCAGGTCCAGCCCCAGGATGTTGACGACGGCGCGGATGTCGCCGTCATGCAGGGCGCGGGCCTGTTCCACCGGATCGCCGCCGCAGGTCTCCTCTCCGTCCGACACGACATAGACGACCTGTTCGCCCGCCGTGTCTGACGGCGCCAGCTGCGTCCCGGCGGCGGCCAGCGCATCCGCCAAGGGCGTCCAGCCCGCCGGTTCCAGCGCCTGCGCCGCGGCCTTCAGCGCCGTGGTATCGTCGGTGGCGGGCACCAGGGTCTCGACTCCCGCACAGCTTTCGGCGCGACCGGCATCATCGTTCGTGCCCCGATGGCCAAAGGCCACCAGGCTGGCGGTCACGTCATCAGGCAGGTCGTCCAACAGGGCATCGACCGCCTGCCGTGCCGCCGCCATCTTGGTGTCGCTGCCAAGCGCACCCGCCATCGACCCGGATGCGTCGAAGGCCACCACAAGTCGCCGCAGGGGCACCGGGGCGTCCGTCGCACCACGGAAATCGGCATCGCGCTGGTCGTCGCGCATCTGTGGCATGTCGGTGAAGCAGGCGTCGATATCCTCGCCCCGGTCCTGCAGGAAGCGCGCCAGCAGCGCGTCGGCGTCCTGGGCCAGGGCAGGGGCGGTGGACAGCAGCAGGGCGATCAGGGCAAACAGGCGCATCAGGCGGCCTCCGGTATCGGTTGCGCACAGTATCGCCGGGGTCGCGGCCGGATGTCATCACCGCGGCCAGGCCTGCGCGGGATGTCGCCGGAACGACGAACGCCCCGGCCGTTTCGGACCGGGGCGCGCAGGGTGTGGGTCAGGGCCGCTTACTGCGGGATCTGGGCGGTGATGCCTTCGACGTAGAAGTTCATCGACTGCAGGTCAGCATCGCTGGCGGTCTCTCCCTCGGCCAGCCAGACGGTGCCGTCGGCCTTGTTCAGCGGCCCGGTGAAGGGGTGGTATTCGCCCGCGCCGATGGCGTCGCGCAGGGCCTCGGCCTCTGCCTTGACCTCGGCGGGGACGGCGTCGGTGATCTCTCCGATCACGACCTCTCCGTCACCGATGCCCGCCCAGCTGGACCCGCTTTCCCAGGTGCCGTCCAGCACCGCGCCGACGCGCTTGATGTAATAGGGCGACCATTCATCAATGATCGAGGCCACCCGCGGGCTGGGCTTGAACGCCGCCATGTCGCTGGCCTGACCGAAGCCGATGGCGCCGGCCTGCTGGGCCTGGGCCAGGGGCGCGGTCGAATCGGTGTGCTGCAGGATCACGTCCACGCCCTCGGCCAACAGCGCCGACGCGGCCTCGGCCTCCTTGGCGGGGTCGAACCAGCTGTAGGCCCAGACGACGCGCATCTCCACATCCGGGTTCACCTTGCGGGCATGGATGAAGCTGGAGTTGATGCCCTGGATCACCTCGGGGATCGGGAAGGACCCGATATAGCCGATCTTGTTCGATTCCGTCATGCGGCCCGCGATGGTGCCGATGACCGCCCGACCCTCGTAGAAGCGCGCGTCATAGGTCGCGACGTTCTCGGCGGTCTTGTAGCCGGTGGCATGTTCGAACTTGATGTCGGGAAACTTGGCCGCAACGTTCATCACCGGGTCCATGAAGCCGAAGCTGGTCGCGAAGATCAGCTCGTTCCCGGCCAGGGCCAGCTGGGTCAGGGCGCGTTCGGCGTCAGCGCCTTCCGGCACGCTCTCGATGAAGGTGGTCTCGACGCGGTCGCCGAACTCGCCCTCGACGGCCTGGCGGGCCAGGTCGTGCTGATAGGTCCAGCCGCCGTCACCCACGGGGCCCACATAGATGAAGCCGACCTTCAGCGGCTCGTCCTGGGCCATGGCCGGGGCGGCCATCGCGGTCATCAGGGCGGCGGCCGTGGCCAGAAGATGTCTGCGGTTCATGGTATCCCTCTTGGTTGGTATGGCCGCGGTTCTACCGCAGCGCGTGGAAGTTGGTCCCAAGCGAGCCGGGGGCAGCCGCCCCCGCGCGCCGCGAGTATTTCTGCCGGGCCGAGATGGCCACCAGCACGATGATGGTCGCCAGATAGGGCGCCATCGACAGCAGCTGCACCGGCACCTGCACGCCCGCCGCCTGCAGGCGCAGCTGCAGCACGGTAACGCCGCCGAAAAGCCAGGCCCCCGCCAGGACCCCCGCCGCCGTCCAGTTCGAGAAGACCACGATCGCCAGCGCGATCCAGCCCGCCCCGGCGGTCATCCCCTCGGTCCATTGCAGGACCGTCGCGATCGATATGAACGCCCCGCCGATCCCCGCCATCGCGCCGCCAAAGGCGATGGCCGCCAGACGGGTCAGGCGCACGTCATAGCCCAGGGCGTGGGCGGCCTCGTGGTTCTCTCCGACGCCGCGCAGGACCAGGCCGCGCCGGGTGCGGTTCAGGAACCACCAGACGACCGGCACCATCGCCAGCCCCAGCCACACGATCCAGTTGATGCGCAGCGGCCCGATCGGCATGGGCGGCGCCTTGACCCCTTCGAACGGCTTGCCGAACATCGCGGCCAGGCCCAGGCCGAACAGGGTCAGCGCCAGGCCCGATGCGACCTGGTTGGCCAGGAACAGCTGCGTCAGCGCCGCGAACAGCAGCGATATGGCCGCCCCCGCCACGGCCGCGACCAGAAACCCCAGAAACGGATTGCCGCTGGCATAGGCGGCGGCGAAACCGGCCAGTGCGCCGGTGATCATCATCCCCTCGACCCCCAGGTTCAGGACGCCCGCGCGTTCCACGACCAGTTCGCCCAGGGCGGCGAACAGGATCGGGGTCGAGGCCGAGATCAGCAGCAGGAAGACGGACAGGGGGTCGATCATGCGGTGCGCCTTCTGCGGATCTGATAGCGGGTCAGGACGTCGAAGCCCAACAGGAAGAACAGCAGCATCCCCTGGAACACCTGCACGGTCGCGGCGGGCAGCGACATGGTCAGCTGAGCCAGTTCGCCCCCGATATAGGTCAGCGCCAGCAGCAGTCCCGCCAGCAGGATGCCCACCGGGTGCAGCCGTCCCAGGAACGCCACGATGATCGCGGTGAAGCCGTATCCGACGCCCAGCTTGTCGGTGATCTGGCCCGCGGGGCCCGCGACCTCGAACAGGCCCGCGGCACCGGCCAGCGCGCCCGACAGGCCCAGGCAGAACGCGACCAGCGTCTGCGGCCGCACGCCCGCGAATCGCGCGGCGCGGGGCGCAGTGCCGGCGGCGCGGATGTGGAACCCGCGGATGTGGCGGCTCATCAGGAACCACGTGGCCAGGACCGCGGCGGCGGCGGCCACGACGCCCCAATGCGCGCCAGTTCCGGCGATCAGCTCGGGGTTCGCGGCCGAGGGGTATTGCTGCAGGTTGCGCGATCCGGGAAAGCCCATGCCCTGCGGGTTGCGCATCGGGCCGAACGCCATCCATGCAGCGATCCGCTGCGCGACATAGACCAGCATCAGCGACACCAGGATTTCCGATGCGCCGAACCAGTTCCTGAGCATCGCGGGGATCATGCCCCAGGCCCAGCCCCCGGCCAGTCCGGCCGCGACCATCAGCGGAAACAGCCACCACGCCTCCAGCGGGTAAAGCGCCAAGGCGACCGCGGCGCCGGTGATGCCGCCGATGATGTACTGCCCCTCGGCCCCGATGTTCCAGATGCCGGCGCGAAAGCCGATGGCCAGCCCGGAGGCGATCAGGATCAGCGGCGCGGCCTTGATCAGCAGCTGCGGCCGGGAATAGCCGGCGGCAGGGCCGAACAGCGGGTCCCAGAAGATCGTGCGGATCGCCGCGACCGGGTCATGCCCCAGCATCGCGAACAGCAGCCCGCCGGCGATCATCGTGGCCAGCACGGCCATGACCGGCGTCGCGACCTGCCAGCCGGTCGAGGCGCTTTGGCGCGGGATCAGCGTGATCATAGATGCGCCTCTTCCATGCCGTGCGCGCCGCCCAGCATCAGGCCGATGCGGTCCAGCGTCAGGCCGTCGGTGGGGACGGGGGGCGACAGGCGGCCTTCGTTCAGGGCGCAGAAACGGTCGGACAGTTCCAAAAGCTCATCCAGATCCTGAGAGATGACGATGACGCCCGCACCCTGGCGGGCCAGGTCCAGCAGCGATTGCCGCACACTGGCTGCCGCTCCCGCATCCACGCCCCAGGTGGGCTGGTTCACGACCAGCACGCGCGGGTTCTGCATGACCTCTCGGCCGATGACGAATTTCTGCAGGTTGCCGCCGGACAGGGCGCGGGCCGCGACATGGGGCCCGGGGGTGCGGACGTCGAACCCGTCGATCACCGCCAGCGCATAGTCGCGCGCGGCCTTGTGGTCGATCAGCCCGCCGCGGACCAGGGACTTGCGGCTGCCCGCGGTCAGCAGCGTGTTCTCGGTCAGGCTGAAATCGGGGACGGCGGCATGGCCCAGCCGGTCCTCGGGCGCGCTGAGCAGGCCCTTGACGCGGCGCGGTTCGGGGCCGGCGGGGGACAGGTCCGCGCCATCCAGCGTGACCGTGCCCGGCGCGCTGCGCACCTCGCCCGACAGGGCGGCCAACAGCTCCTCCTGGCCGTTGCCGGCGACGCCGCCGATGCCCAGGATCTCTCCGGCCCGCAGGGTCAGGGCGATGTCCTTCAGCGCGGTGCCCTCGGCATTGGGGGCGGGCTGGGACAGGGCGCGCACCTCCAGCAGGACGGCGCCGGGCTGGCGACCACTGCGGTCGATCTGGCGCATCTGGCCGCCGACCATCATCGCGGCCAGGTCGCGGGCGGAATGGGCGCGGGGATCGCAGCTGTCGACGACCTTGCCGTGCCGCAGGATCGTGGCGCGGTCGCAATGGCTGCGGATCTCGTCCAGCTTGTGGCTGATGTACAGGATCGCGGTGCCTTGCGCCGCCAGCTTGCGCAGGGTCGCGAACAGCAGCTCGGCCTCCTGCGGGGTCAGCACGCTGGTCGGCTCGTCCATGATCAACAGGCGCGGGTTCTGCAGCAGGCAGCGGATGATCTCGACCCGCTGGCGTTCGCCGGCCGACAGGGTGACGATGCGCCGCGCGGGGTTCAGCGGCAGGCCGAAATCATGGCTGACCTTGGTGATGCGCGCCGACAGTTCGCGCCGCGGCGGCGGATTCTCCATCCCCAGGGCGATGTTTTCGGCGACCGTCAGCGCGTCGAACAGGCTGAAATGCTGGAACACCATCGCGACGCCCGCTGCTCGCGCCGCCCGCGGATCGGAGGGCGCATGAGCGCCGTCGCCCAGCCACATCTGCCCGTCATCGGGACGCACCAGCCCATAGATCATCTTGACCAGCGTCGACTTGCCCGCGCCGTTCTCGCCCAGCAGGGCGTGGATCTCTCCGGGCATGACGTGGAACGACACGTCGTCATTGGCGCGGACGCCGGGATAGGACTTGCCCAGACCCCTGGCGCGGAACACGGGCATGTCGGTCAATTCTGTCCCCTTGGTCAAATTCCTGACCTGCTTAGACCGCAATTCGGCAGCCGCGCAATTGCACTGTTTGGTCACGCTGCGATACTGTCCCGATCATGGCCGCAAAATCCCCCCGATTCATCCATCTTCGCACACATTCCGAGCATTCGCTGCTGGAAGGTGCCATTCCCGTAGGCAAATTGCCAAGCCTTGCCTTCGAGGCGGGCATGCCGGCGGTCGCGCTGACCGACACGAACAACATGTTCGCCGCGCTGGAATTCAGCGTGAAGGCCCGCGACAAGGGCATCCAGCCCATTATCGGCTGTCAGGTGACACTGATGGCCGAGGCCACCGGGCCGGTCGTCCTTCTGGCACAGAACCAGGCGGGGTGGATGAACCTGATGGCGCTGTCCACCTGCCTCTATCTGCGCGAGGGCGGGGCGCTGCCGCATGTGACGGTCGACGAGCTGTGCGCCAAGGCCGAAGGGCTGATCTGCCTGACCGGGGGCGCGACGGGTCCCTTGGGCCTGCTGATCGCGCAGGGCCAGATGCCCAAGGCCGAGGCGCTGGCCGACCGGCTGGCGGCGTCCTTCGGCGACCGGCTCTATGTCGAACTGCAGCGCCATCCCGGCGAGAACGGCCAGCTGATGGCCGCCGAGGCCGCGTCCGAGGGCGGTCTGGTCGATCTGGCCTATGCTAAGGGTCTGCCGCTGGTGGCGACGAACGATGTCTATTTCCCCAAGACCACCATGTACGAGGCGCATGACGCGCTGATCTGCATCGCCGAGAAAGCCTATGTCGACCAGTCCCAGCCCCGTCGCCGCCTGACGCCCCAGCATTACTTCAAGTCCGCCGAAGAGATGGCGGTCCTGTTCGCCGACCTGCCCGAGGCGATCGAGAACACCGTCGAGATCGCCCGCCGCTGCGCCTTTGCGGTGTCCAAGCACGCGCCGATCCTGCCCAGGTTCGCCGATGACGAGGTGACCGAACTGCGTCGCCAGGCCCATGCCGGCCTGGCCGAGCGGCTGAAGGTCATTCCCCACGCGGTCACGGTCGAGGAATACACCGCGCGCCTGGATTTCGAACTGGGCATCATCGAGCAGATGGGTTTTCCCGGCTACTTCCTGATCGTGGCCGATTTCATCCACTGGGCCAAGGAACAGGGCATCCCGGTCGGACCAGGCCGCGGGTCGGGCGCCGGGTCGCTGGTCGCCTATGCGCTGACCATCACCGACCTTGATCCGCTGCGCTACAACCTGCTGTTCGAGCGGTTCCTGAACCCCGAACGGGTCAGCATGCCGGATTTCGACATCGACTTCTGCATGGACCGCCGCGAGGAGGTGATCCGTTACGTGCAGGGCAAGTACGGGGCCGACAAGGTGGGCCAGATCATCACCTTCGGCGCGCTTCTGTCCAAGGCTGCGGTGCGCGACGTGGGCCGCGTGCTGCAGCTGCCCTTCGGCCAGGTGGACCGCCTGTCCAAGATGATCCCGGTCGAGGGCGTGAAACCCGTCAGCATCGCCAAGGCCCGCGCCGACGAGCCGCGCCTGCGCGAGGCCGCGCGCGAGGAGGTGGTGGCCCGCCTGCTGGATTACGCCGAACAGCTGGAGGGGCTTTATCGCAACGCCTCGACCCACGCGGCGGGGGTGGTGATCGGCGATCGGCCGCTGGACCAGCTGGTGCCGCTCTATCGCGATCCGGCGTCCGACATGCCCGCGACCCAGTTCAACATGAAATGGGTCGAGCAGGCCGGCCTGGTCAAGTTCGACTTCCTGGGCCTTAAGACGCTGACGGTGATCCAGAATGCGGTCGACCTGATCAACGGGCAGGGCCGTCCGCTGCACATCGCCGCCGACGGGCGGCAGTTGTACGACCCCGCGCCGGGGACGGAAAACCAGATCAACCTGATCCCGCTGGACGACAAGGCCAGCTATGATTTGTTCGCCAGCGCGCGCACGGTCGCGGTGTTCCAGGTGGAATCCAGCGGCATGATGGACGCCCTGCGCCGCATGAAACCCACCTGCATCGAGGACATCGTGGCGCTGGTGGCGCTGTACCGTCCCGGCCCGATGGAGAACATCCCGACCTATTGCGAGGTCAAGAACGGCCTGCGCGACCTAGAATCGATCCACCCGACCATCGACGACATCCTGGCCGAGACCCAGGGCATCATCGTCTATCAGGAGCAGGTGATGCAGATCGCCCAGGTCATGGCGGGCTATTCGCTGGGCGGCGCCGACCTGCTGCGCCGGGCGATGGGCAAGAAGATCGCCGCGGAGATGGCCAAGGAGCGGCCCAAGTTCGTCAAGGGCGCGGTCGCCAACGGCGTGCCCGACAAGAAGGCCGGAGAGGTCTTCGACCTGCTGGAAAAGTTCGCCAACTACGGCTTCAACAAGTCGCACGCGGCCGCCTATGCCGTGGTCAGCTATCAGACCGCGTGGCTGAAGGCGAACCACCCGGTCGAATTCATGGCCGCGGTGATGAACTGCGACATCCACCTGACCGACAAGCTGGCCGTCTACAAACGCGAATGCGATCGGATGGGGATCGAGATCGTGCCGCCCTGCGTCAACCGCTCGGCGCCGACCTTCACCGTGGGGCCGGGGCGCATCCACTATGCCCTGGGCGCGCTGAAGGGCGTGGGCCTGGAGGCGATGCGCCTGATCCACGATGCGCGCGCGGACCAGCCGTTCCGCGACATCCACGACCTGGCACGGCGCACCGACATGAAGCGGGTGGGCAAGCGCCCGCTGGAGATGCTGGCCCGCGCCGGCGCCTTCGACGGACTGGACGACAACCGCGCCCGGGTGATGAAGTCCCTGGACGGGTTGGTCGCCTGGTCGGCGGCGGTCCAGAGCCAGGCCGCCTCCAGCCAGACGTCGCTGTTCGGGGGCGGAGAGGATCTGCCGCCGCCGCGTGCCCCCCTGTCGGGCATCTGGCTGCCGACCGAGAAGCTGGGAGAGGAGCACAAGGCCGTCGGATTCTATCTGTCCGGGCATCCGCTGGACGACTATCTGCCGGCCCTGCGCCGCAAGAAGGTGATGACCCTGGCCGAGATCAGCCAGGACGCGCTGAACGGCCCGCTGGTCGCCCAGATCGCGGGCACGGTCGCCGCGCGGATGGAGCGCAAGTCCGCCAAGGGCACTGCCTATGCCTTCGTCAGCCTGTCGGACCCCACGGGCCTGTATGAGGTCACGGTGTTCTCGGACCTGCTGACCGCAAGCCGCGACAAGCTGGAACCGGGCGCCAGCGTCGTGCTGCAGGTCAAGGTCGAGCCGTCGGGCGATCAGGTCAAGATGCTGGCCAATTCGGTCACCGCGCTGGAGGACGCCGTGGCCGACGCGGGTGCAGGCTGCCTTGCGGTCGAGATGCAGGGCGCCGACACGATCCCGCGCCTGGTCGAGGTGCTGACCCGCATCCGCACCGACATCATCGTGCCGCCCCGGTCGCGCGGCCCGATCCGCCTGCGCATCCGAGAGGGCGACGAGATCATCGAGATCGAGGTCGCCAACGACGCCCCCCTGACCACCCCCGCGCGCCAGGCGCTGCGCGCGGTGCCCGGCGTGCTGGACGTGGTCGAGGAGTGAGCCGGGCGTCTTCGTCGCTCGAATACCCATGGCCCGCCGCGGCATGCCCCTAGCCAGATGTTCGCGCTTCGTGCTAGCAATTGGAAAAAAGAGGGCAGCATGAAGGTCTTGGGTATCGATCCCGGTTTGCGGAACATGGGCTGGGGGATGATCGAGGTGGACGGATCGCGCATCCGTCACATCGCCAACGGCACCATCCATTCGGACTGCGCGCAGGATCTGGGCGCGCGGCTGTCGGTTCTGTTCCGGGGCCTGTGCGCGGTCATCGCGACCCATGCCCCCGACGAGGCCGCGGTCGAGCAGACCTTCGTCAACAAGGACGCGACCGGGACGTTGAAGCTGGGGCAGGCGCGGGGCGTGGCCCTGCTGGCGCCAGCCGAGGCCGGGATATCGGTCGGGGAATACGCGCCCAACGCGGTCAAGAAGACCGTCGTGGGCGTGGGTCACGCGGGCAAGGAGCAGGTCCAGCACATGGTGCGCATCCAGCTGCCCGGGGCGGTCTTCGACAGCGCGGACGCGGCGGATGCACTGGCCATCGCCATCTGTCACGCCCGTCATCTGCAGGGACGGTCGCTGCGGGTCGCCACGCCCAAGCGGGGCGCGGCATGATCGGGCGGATCGCGGGGGTCATCCTGCACCGGGCGCGCGATCACATGCTGATCGACGTGCGGGGCGTGGGATACATCGTGCATGTCAGCGAACGGACGGCGGCGGGGCTGCCGCCGGTGGGGCAGGCGGCGGCGCTGTATACCGAGCTGGTGGTGCGCGAGGATCTTTTGCAGCTGTTCGGATTTCCGACCATGCTGGACAAGGAGTGGCACCGGCTGCTGACGTCGGTCCAGGGGGTCGGTGCCAAGGTGTCGCTGGCGATCCTGAGCACGCTGGGCCCCGAGGGGCTGGGCCGGGCGATCGCGCTGGGGGACTGGGCGTCGGTTCGCAAGGCGAACGGGGTCGGTCCTAAGCTGGCGCAGCGGATCGTGCTGGAACTGAAGGACAAGGCGCCGTCGGTCATGGCCCTGGGCGGCGCGCTGACCATCGATGCGGGGGACGTTGCCGCGGGCGGTCATGCGGAGGAGCCGGGCGTCGAGCCCGGCCCCTCCGCGGCATCCGCGCGCGGTCGCGCCGATGCCCCCGGCCCCG
>NZ_VDDD01000191.1 GCF_006151785.1 Paracoccus marcusii | reverse complement strand
GCGGCATCCGCGCGCGGTCGCGCCGATGCCCCCGGCCCCGCGACCGGCGCGCATCAGGGCCAGGCCATGGCGGATGCGCTGTCGGCGCTGACCAATCTGGGCTATGGTCCGTCCGAGGCGGCATCCGCCGTGGCCGAGGCGCAGGCGCGGGAACCGGCGGCGGCCATGCCCGCGTTGATCCGCGCGGCGCTGCGTCTGCTGGCGCCCAAGGACTGAACCGGAGGTCTGAACATGGCAGGAAACGTCAAGGTCTTCATGCTGATGGCGGCGCTGACCGCGCTGGTCATGGCCTTCGGCTGGATGCTGGGCGGATCGGGCGGTGCGGTGATGGCGCTGGTGATCGCGGGGGGCATGAACTTCTTCAGCTACTGGAACAGTGACAAGATGGTCCTGCGCCAGCAGGGGGCGGTCGAGTTGTCGCCCCAACAGGGGGCCGAACTGCACGCGATGACCGCGCGGCTGGCCGAGCGCGCGCAGATGCCCATGCCCAAGCTGTACCTGCTGCCGACCCAGCAGCCCAATGCCTTTGCCACCGGGCGCAATCCGCAGAACTCCGCCGTGGCGGTGACGCAGGGGCTGCTGAACCACCTGTCCGCAGACGAGATCGAGGGCGTGATCGCCCATGAGCTGGCCCATATTCGGCATCGCGACACGCTGACCATGACCGTCACCGCGACCATGGCCGGCGCCATCGCGATGATGGGGAACATGATGCTGTTCGCGGGCAACCGCGAGGGGCGGGGCGGCATGATCGGCGGCATTCTGGCGATGATCCTGGCGCCGATGGCCGCGATGATGGTGCAGATGGCGATCTCTCGTGCGCGGGAATACGAGGCGGATGCGACCGGCGCGCAGATCAGCGGCAAGCCGCGGGCGCTGGCCTCGGCCCTGAGTCGGATCGCGCAGGCGGCGGGGCGCAGCGTGAACCTGCCGGCCGAGAAGAACCCCGCCGCCGCGGCGATGTTCATCATCAACCCGCTGCACGCGATGCGGGCCGACCGGCTGTTCACCACCCACCCCCCGACCGAGGAGCGGATCGCCCGGCTGATGGCGATGGATGGCACGGCCCCGCGTGACCCGGCCCCCGCCGCAGGACCAAGCCGCATCCCCCGCACCGGCGCCGCGCCGCGCACGCCCTGGGGCCGCGGATGACCGGACCGGACCCTGACCTGCGCCCCGAAAAGCTGGACAGCGATGTCGAGGATCGCGCGTTGCGCCCGCAGAACCTGTCCGAATTCGTGGGCCAGGCCGAGGCGCGCGCGAACCTGAAGGTGTTCATCGAAAGCGCCAAGATGCGCGGCAAGGCGATGGACCACACGCTGTTCTTCGGCCCCCCGGGACTGGGCAAGACCACGCTGGCGCAGATAATGTCACGCGAACTGGGGGTGAACTTCCGCATGACATCCGGGCCGGTCATCGCGCGGGCGGGGGACCTGGCCGCGATCCTGACCAATCTCGAGGCGCGCGACGTCCTGTTCATCGACGAGATCCACCGCATGAACCCCGCGGTCGAAGAGATCCTGTACCCCGCGATGGAGGATTTCGAGCTGGATCTTGTGATCGGCGAGGGCCCGGCCGCACGCACCGTGCGGATCGAGCTGCAGCCCTTCACGCTGGTGGGGGCGACCACGCGGCTTGGCCTGCTGACCACGCCGCTGCGCGACCGGTTCGGCATTCCGACCCGGCTGCAGTTCTATGAGATCGCGGAACTGGACCTGATCGTGCAGCGCGGCGCGCGGCTGATGGGGATCAGCGCCGATCCCGAAGGCACGCTGGAGATCGCGCGCCGCGCCCGCGGCACGCCCCGCATCGCGGGCCGGCTGCTGCGCCGCGTGGTCGATTTCGCGCTGGTGGAGGGGAACGGCCGCCTGACGCGCGAGATCGCCGATATCGCGTTGAACCGGCTGGGGGTGGACGATCTGGGCCTGGACGGGGCCGACCGGCGGTACCTGACGCAGATGGCGCAGCATTACGCGGGCGGACCCGTGGGGGTCGAGACGCTGTCCGCCGCCCTGTCCGAGAGCCGCGACGCCATCGAGGAGGTGATCGAGCCCTATCTGCTGCAGCAGGGCTTGGTCGCGCGCACCCCACGCGGGCGCATGCTGACCCAGGGGGCCTGGCGCCATCTGGGCCTGGACATGCCGGTCCCCACCGGTCAGGCGACGCTGTTCGACGTCTGATTGCGGACGGGACCGATCGCGCGTATTTTGGTCCCCATGAGCCATCACCTGACATTGCGCGTCTATTACGAAGACACCGACCTGGCCGGGATCGTCTATTATGCGAACTATCTGAAATACATCGAGCGGGGGCGGTCCGAATGGATGCGTGCCACCGGAATCGACCAGATGCGCATGAAGGAGACGTCGGGCCACGTCTTCGCCGTCCGCCATATCGAGGCCGACTATCTGCGCCCCGCGCGCTTCGACGACCTGCTGACCGTGGTCACCGACCTGTCGCACGCCACGGCCGCGCGGATCGTGGTCGACCAGCAGGTGCTGCGCGGCGATGAGGTACTGTTTTCGGCGCGGGTGACGATCGTCAGCCTGGACGGGCGGGGACGTCCCGTGCGCCTGCCCGCCGCCCTGTCGCGGGCGCTGCCGGAGGGCTGAACCCGTGGCCTCTGCCGCGCGGATGCGGCAACACGGACGCAGGTTGATGAAAATTGACGCCATTGTGTTGCCGCGGGGGCTGAAACCCGTGGCAATTACAGGGTAACAGGCCGCAACGCCGGGCTGCCAGGGGGCAGTTGCGGCCCCTGATGATGAGGCATTAGACCATGGAACCCATTCAGGCCGCCGAGGCCATAGACTTTTCGGCCGTGGCTTTGTTCTGGCGATCCTCGCTGACGGTGCAGGTGGTCATGATCATGCTGATCGCGGCCTCGTTCTGGTCCTGGGCGATCATCGTGCAGAAGTTCCTGACCTTTGCGCAGGCGCGCAAGGAGGCTGCCCGCTTTGACCGCGCCTTCTGGTCCGGAGAGCCCTTGGACGATCTTTATGACCGGCTTGGCGACCGTCCCAAGGGGCCGTCGGAACGGATCTTTTCCGCGGGCATGACCGAATGGCGCCGCAGCCACCGCGATGACGGGCGGCTGATCGCGGGCGGCATCGGGCGCATCGACCGGGCCATGAACGTGGCCATCCAGCGCGAGGAACAGCGCCTGTTCCGCGGCCTGTCCTTCCTGGCGACCGTGGGGTCGACCGCGCCCTTCATCGGCCTGTTCGGCACCGTCTGGGGCATCAAGTCCGCATTCGAGGGTATCGCCCTGACCCAGGATACCAGTCTGGCCGTCGTGGCGCCGGGCATCGCCGAGGCCCTGCTGGCGACTGCCCTGGGCCTGGTCGCGGCCATCCCGGCCGTCGTCTTCTACAACAAGCTGTCGGGCGATGCGGAACGCATCACTGGCGGATGGGAGGCATTCTCGGACGAGTTCTCGACGCTTCTGTCGCGTCAGATGGACGAGGCCTGACATGGCATCCGGGGTCGTCAAGCGCGTCCGCAGCAAGGGCCGTCGGCGCAACCTGCCGATGTCCGAGATCAACGTCACGCCCTTCGTGGACGTGATGCTGGTGCTGCTGATCATCTTCATGGTCGCGGCGCCGCTGATGACGGCGGGCGTTCCGCTGAACCTGCCCGAAACCGCCGCCAACGCCGTCCCCAACGAGGACGAGGAGCCGTTGATGGTGTCGATCCCGGTCGAGGGGTCGCTGACGATCATGGACCAGCCGGTGGCGGACGAGCAGGTCGTGACGACGCTGCGCACGATCCTGGCGGAACGGCAGTCGGGCCGGGTGTTCCTGCGTGCCGACGGCACCATCCCCTATGCCCGCGTGGTCCAGATCATGGGCGCGCTGAACGCCGCGGGGATCACCGACATCGTGCTGGTCACCGAGACCGGCGGACCGCGGATGGACGGCTGAACCATGGACGAACGCGAAGGGCGCATCGGTTACTGGGTCTCGGGGGTCGCGCACGGCTCCCTGATCCTGTGGGCGATCCTGGGCGGGGCGCTGTTTCGTCCGCAGCCCAGCCCGATGGTGCGCACGACCCAGGTCTCGACCATCAGCGGCGCCGAGTTCGAGGCGATGGCCGCCGCCGCCCGCGGGGCGGGGCCGGTGGGTGCCGATTCGACCGCAGTGGCCACATTGCCCGACCCCGTCGACCCGGCCGAGGACGGTGCGGCGCGGCCCGTCGATGCGATCCCCCCGCAATCGGGGCAGGCCGCGGCGCTGGAACAGCCCGACACGGCCGAATCCGTGCCCGACCTCAGCGATTTCGCGCCCGCCGCGCCGGTCGAGGTCGCGACCGATCTGCCCGCACCGCGCCCGAACCAGACCGACGGCGCCGAGACCGCCCCGCAGGTCCCGGACACCCCCCCGGCCCCCGTGGCAGAGGCCCAGCCCAACCGTCCGGCGTTGCCGACGCCCGACGCCGCGGCCGTTCCG
>NZ_VDDD01000190.1 GCF_006151785.1 Paracoccus marcusii | reverse complement strand
GCTCATGTCACCGCTCCGTTTTCAAAGCCGTGAATCATGCTGTTCCCGCGAAATCAATGCATCCTGACCCTAGAGCCCTGCTCCCCTGGGTCTCCCCATTTTGATTAATGTCATTGAACATAACACTGCGACGGTACTGACAGACATCCTTATTTAAAGTTGAAATTTCTATTATTGAATCGCCATCTAATTGTATCTCTATGATTGCAGGACCGACTTCCGGCATTTCTTGTCATTCAAACATTTCTTGTACTGCAGAATCCCCGTTGAATTGGCACTATGCTTAAAGCCGAAGGGACTGTTCAGTATTTTCTTATCCTGTGATTGGGTAATTACAAGCCGATTCGGATATTTGAACGGAAGATCGGTCGCGTCGTCCAAGACAAATTTAGATCGGGAGCCTCCAATTGCCATGTACCAACAAAAGGCTGCTTGCTGTGGTGACGGGAGCAAGTGCCGGTTTGGGTCGTGCACTGTCCCGCCGCCTTACAGCACGTGGGGTCGTCGTCGTGGGCATCGCACGAAATGATCATGAACTGCACGTCACGGGAGAAAACTGCGTTCCGAGGTCATTCCTCCCGATAAGGTGTAACGTTGCAGATTTTTTTGATGTGCAAACAGCGGCTACGGAAATTCAGAAAAACATCGGAACGGTAGACATTCTCATCAACAATGCAGCTATCCTCGATGAATGTGATTTTTTGTCCTCGAATGCTGATCGTATCAACGACCAGATCCTGACGAACCTTCTAGGCCCAGTAAACTGCGTCAGGGCCTTTTTGCCGCAGATGTTGGTGCAGAAGAAAGGCAGGATCATAAACGTCGGCAGCTTTGCCGGGGACGATCCCCGGCAGGGAAAGCTCGGCTACGCGGTGTCAAAGGCCGGCGCCCGGTGTTTCTCGCTGGCACTTGCACGGGAGCTCGAGAGCAAGCTCCCATCGGTGATCGTGACGGAATGGATCCCCGGCATCTTGTGCACGCGGTATGGTCAGCCGGATGGCATCGACCCGGACGTGGCCGCGTGCTGGGGCGTCGACCTGGCTCTCGACGATAGGGTGGAGCTTCACGGAAAGACCTACCTCAAGGATGAGGAATTCATCAGAACCACGACGATCCAACAGAAGCTTCGCAGGGCGGTCGCATCGATGTTTTGACCCGGCGGCTCAGCCAGCCCGTCGCCATGACCAAGCCGAAAAACTCCAGCATTCCGTGGTCCAAGGTTAGGAAGCAGAGCACGACCAGGGGACGCAGTATGTAGGCAGAGGCTCCATCGAGCACCACGGGCCTGAGTTCGTCTTTCACTCGAAGAAGGCTTCATCGCTGCTGGAAGCAGCAGCCCTTGTTTAGCCTGACAGAAGCCTGACGCTTCCAGAGGTCGCAGCCAAGGTCGATACCGCCGCCGATGCCGTGCCGGTGCAAAAGCCGATCGAGAACGCCACGCCAGCAACTGCTACGCCCTTGCCGCCCAAACCAACCTGCGCTCAAGAGCCGGTCAATAAGCCCGCGGTATGGCCTTTCGCAGCCCCGGCCGCCGCCAAGCTGCAGACCACCGTCCGCCCTTGGGGTGCGCGAAGCCTGCCCGAGCGCGCCATCGTCAAGCACCTGGAGAAGATGGCCCCGGCCTTCACGCCGGCGGAGGAATTGGCCATCGCGGAGCTGCTGATCGGCGGCAACAAGATCGAGGTCGTCGCGCTGCGGCTGGAGGTCCAGGGGTCTTTGGCTCTGGCACGCTGGAAGGCGTTCCTGTGCGTCGAGGTGCTGGGCGAGAAAGGCAAGCCCTCGATGGATGGCCAGCAGCGGCTCTTGGCCGCGGTCCGGTACGGGAAGGACACTGCGGCATGAGCAGGTTCTCTGACGCTATAAAAGCTAGCAGGGGAGGTAGGGCGCAGTCCCGCCAGCTCTTCAATAGATCACCGACTGTGTGGCGGTCGGTGCGTGACCTTTTCCGAAATGTACGTAGCTCCGGAATCCATCAAGAGACCCGCGACGGAGTCATAGCTTTCCGTGACTGTAACCGCCGTTCCGTCCGTAAGGCTGAGCATACAACGGTCATCTGCTTGGGCTGTCATTCTGACAATCTGAGTGACCGAAACCGAGATGGAATAGCGGGCACCGTCGCTGCCAAGCTGGTTAAGTTCGATGAAGCGCATTTTGACAGATCCTCTTTCTCCCGGAGAAAAACTGCATGTGACGCTCATAAGATGCATAAAGATTTGGTAAGTCCCGCATGAGCCTTCACAAGTCCATCACCACCGGATGCCGCATCACCCGCGCCATGTCGATCACCGACGCCCTGGCGTGGGCCTTCCTTACCGAGAAGGCCGTGCTCGACTTCGATCATTACGGCGCCCACGAGTTCGACCGGCCAGGCGTCGACACACTCTGGATCATGGCCGAACGGCACAAGGTCGGCGTCACTGTCGACGGGGGAGGGACCAGCGACCCTCACCGCGATGCGCAGGTCATCGCTGCTGCAGTCGAGGCTCTGCCGGATCACGTCGGCGGCCGGCGCATGGCCACGCAGATTGCCGTGCTGGCCCGCGCCCGCAGCGCGCCGGACTGGGGGCAGGGGGATCGCATCAGCATCACGCCCTGCGGGTGGGACTGGAGCGACGAGAAGGGGTGCTTCGTGGCCGGTACCGCGCAGATCGGCAGCCTGTGGATCTGGCGTGACCACCGCCGCCACAGGCGTGAGCACGTCGGGCAGGTCTGCGCCATCAGCTACACCGGCACCGCCAGCATGGTCGCGGCCAAGCGCCGGAACTATGTGGCATGGTGCGGGGCGTTGCTGGACATGTGGGCCATGCTGAGCAGGCCGGGGATGCTCGACACGATCGAGATCACTGGGGCGCTGCCGACGCTGGCGCCGTGGCACAAAACCATCATCGAGGAGAAGCACGCATGACCACGATCACCGCTCACCACATCGGCCGTAGCACGGTCCAGGACATGCCGCTGCACATGCTGACCCGGAATGCGATCCGGGCGGCGATTGCGAAGATGATCAAGCGGGAGGGGCGGCCATAAAGCAGGCATTTCTGGGCAAGTTCGGGGTCCGCGTCCCGACCGTGGCGAACATCCTGGCCGGTGACGACAGCGGCGAGGCGGACCCGTTCGCGCAGATGGTGGGCGCGGCCCGTTGAGTTCGCAGGGGGCGAATACTAATCTGGTCTACACCCTCTCTGGTGTGCTATCGATTTGACGAACGTCAAACGGGGTGTGCAATGGGAAATCTGATCGGCGTAGGACTTTACACGCCGGCAGAGGCCGGCCGGTTGCTTGACGTGCCTGCCGGTAAGATCAGCCGGTGGTTGCGCGGTCACAAGGCCGGCGGCAAATCCTATGAGCCCCTGTGGCAGCCTGAAATAGACCTGGGGGACGGTAAGTTCCAGCTGGGCTTCCGCGACCTGATGGAGGTGCGCGTAGCCGCTGCCTTTATCAATTATGGCGTCTCTGCCCTTAAAGTCCGCGCTGCTATTCGTGAGGCTGCCGAGATAATCCAGCAGGGTCACCCGCTTTCGACAAACCGTTTCCGCACCGATGGTCGGGAAATATTCCTCCATGTGATCGAGGAAGGAGAAGACGGCGAAGATCGCGAGCGCCTTCTGAACCTGTTCAAGCGCCAGTACGAGTTCAACGGCGTGATCGACCCCATCCTGAAGACAGTAGACTTTGGCGATGACGGTAACCCGGCCGCCTGGTGGCCGCGGGGCCGTAGGGTTCATGTCATGGTCACACCGAACCGGGCGTTTGGGGCGCCGATCGATTCCGTTTCGAGTGTGCCGACATCGATCCTGGCCAATGTGGCAAAGGCACAAGGCATCGCCGCGACCGCCAAGGCCTATAACGTGACAGAACTGTCCATTCGGCACGCATTGGACTTTGAGGCATCGCTGGAGCAGCGGCAGGCGGCGTGAAAGTCTTCTTTGACAACTGCACCTCAATCGTCTTTGCCCAGACCCTGGACGGCTTCATCAGGCATCAGGGGCACTCTGCCCATCATGTCTCTGAAATCGAAGACTTGCCCAACGGCAGGCATTCCGCCGATGTCGAATGGATCGACTTTCTAAGACGAAGCAACGACGTTTGGATCTTCGTTACCGGCGATCATCGCGTTCTGAAGAACCAGGCAGAACGGGCAGCATTGCGAAAATCCGGCCTGCATGGTTTCGCCTTGGCACCTGCCTATCAGAAGACCCCGTTCAACCAGGTTGCATCGATGCTTGTTTGGCGGTGGCCTGAAATCGTTCAGGTTACAGAACTGTTGTCCCCGCCAACCATGTACGAGATGCCTATCAAAGCAGGCACCAAGATGCGGCAGATGCCGCTTTAGTGCCTGAATGTCGAGCTGCTATCAGTCTCTAATGATCGAACAGCCGCGCCGCACTTCCAGATAGATCCGCACCATCTCTGACCGCCTAAGATTAGGGCCCCAGCTTTGCGCGTCCATTCTCAAGATAGGTGTCTGGCTGGAGCCAGGCGTCCCCAAGCTGTGGATTGCCACGATAATTGTGCTCTTTGGCCACTATTTGTGCTTTCAGGCTAATTAAAACGTTCTCTACCCGTGCTGCGCGTCCGTTTACACCCGAAGCGGACGTTCAGAAGGCGCGGCAGGAGCGATGCGAAGAGCCCAATTTGACCGATGCTGCCCAGTGCCTCGATGACCGCTATCAAGAGCGCTTCTGCAATTCGCTGTATG
>NZ_VDDD01000189.1 GCF_006151785.1 Paracoccus marcusii | reverse complement strand
TGGCGGTCGGCCTGATCGCGGCCCACCGGGCCGAGGCGCTGCGCGACCGGGCGGAGGGCACCACATGGGCCGGGATCGGACTGGCCGCCTGCCTGGTCGCGCTGGTGGCATTGGCGGGGCTGGCCCTGGGGCTGGATGACCCGCGCCGTCACGCGCGCGACGCGTTGCGCGCGGTGATCCTGGGCTTTGCGGTGTTCCACGGCGTCGTCACGGCGATGCTGGCCCTGCGCAGCCTGGCCGATGCCCGCGGGGGCCGCACCAGCTGGGCCCGCCGCGGCGCTGCCCCGATCTGGCAGCTGTTCCAGTCCTTCTGGCTGGGCACCTCGGCCGTGTCGCTGACCTTGGTCGCCGCGCAGGAGGTGCTGTCATGAGCTGGCTGTGGCGCGCCCTGGCCGGGCCGATCCTGTGGGCAGCGATGTTCCTGCTGGTCTATGCGCTGCACGGCGCGGGCTGCAACCTGGGCTGGACCGACCGCCCCGCCCCCATCGCCGACTGGCACCACATGGCGATGTGGCTGGCATGGGGGGCGGGGTTGATCCTGCACCTGGTGCTGATCCGGGTCATGCCCGCGGGCCGGGGACGCCCGCGGCAGTTGATCACCATGGGGGCCTGGATCGGATTCGTCTCGACCCTGGTGACACTGTTCCCGGTGATCGCGACCTCGACCTGCGCCTAGGGGCGCGGGCCGGTGATCAGGTACTTGGCCCCCGTGGCCTTGCGGACATAGGCACGGGCCGCATCCGGCGACAGCGCCTCACGCAGGGTCAGGCGTTCGGAATAATGGCTGGCAAAGGTCGTGGTCATTTCCGCCGCGACCCGTTCGCGCATCCTCTGGGTGATCGCCTTGTCGGTGCGGCGCAGCATGTGGAACAGCAGCCAGCCGCCGATGCGCCAGCTGAACCCGAATCCGCGGCGCAGCACCGTCGGCCCCGTGTCCAGCGCGCCATAGACATAGACCTGCTTCATCACGTCCGACCCGTACCGGTCATAGCTGTCCATCTTGCGCGCGGCCGCGGCCTCCATCGCGTTCAGGATGATGCTTGTCATCTCTCCGCCGCCGATGGCATCGAAGGCCAGCGTCGCGCCGGTGGCCTCGATCGCCTGTTCCAGATCGGCGCGAAAGCTGTCGCTGCTGCTGTCGACGACATGGACCGCGCCCAGATCGCGCAGCAGCCGGACCTGGTCCTGGCTGCGCACGATGTTGACCAGGCCGATCCCGTCATCCTTGCAGATGCGCACCAGCATCTGGCCCAGGTTCGACGCGGCAGGCGCATGGACGATGGCGCTGTGCCCCTCGGCCCGCATCGTCTCGACAAAGCCGAGCGCGGTCAGCGGGTTCACGAACAGCGACGCGCCCTGTTCCGCGGTCGCGCCGTCGGGCAGCACGATGCAGGCCTCCAGCCCGATCAGGCGCAGGTCCGCATACATCGCCCCCCCGATCATCGCCACGCGCTTGCCCACCAGATGGGACAGGTCGGGGCCGGCGGCGATGACGGTGCCCGCGCCTTCGTTGCCCACGGGCAGCGACTGGCCGATGCGGGCCTTCATCGCGGGCATCGCGGCGGGGGGAACCGTGGCGGTCAGGACCGGGGCGTCGGGGGTGCCCCCTGCGGTCAGGCTGTCCATGTCGGCGGGCCCGAACAGCAGCCCCAGGTCCGACGGGTTGATCGGCGCCGCCTCGATCCGCACCAGCAGCTGGCCGGGAGCGGGGTCGGGATGGGTGACGGGCTCCAGATGCACCCGCAGCGTTCCGTCGGGCGTGATCGTCGATCTCAGTTCCTGGCCGTGATGGGTCATGATGTCCTCGGCTGATGGGTTGGACCCCACGCTATGCCCGGCGCCCCGCGGGGGCAAGCGGGGCCCTCAGCCGCGCCGCCCCTCCAGCACCGCCTTGAGGACCAGCGCGACCAGCGCCAGCAGGGTCAGGGTCGAGGCCGCCGCAAAGGCGCCCACCGCGTTCAGGTCGTTGAACAGCAGCTCGATATGCAGGGGCAGCGTGTTGGTCTGGCCGCGGATGTTGCCAGACACCACGGACACGCCCCCGAATTCGCCGACCGCGCGCGCCGTGCACAGGACCGCACCGTACAGCAGCGCCCACTTGATGTTGGGCAGGGTCACGCGGCGGAACACCTGCCAGCCCGACGCGCCAAGCGTCACCGCGGCCTGTTCCTGATCGGTTCCCTGCGCCTGCATCAGGGGCAGCACCTCGCGCGCGACAAAGGGTGCGGTCACGAACAGCGTCACCAGCACGATGCCCGGCAGCGCGAACATGACCTGCAGGTCGACCTCGCGCAGCCACGGCCCCAGCAGCCCCTGGCGGCCATAGAGCAGCAGATAGCAGATCCCCGCGATGATCGGAGAGATCGAGAACGGGATCTCGATCATGGTGACCAGGATGCCGCGCCCCCGGAAGCGGTGCTTGGCCACCGCCCATGCGGCGGCGATGCCGAAGGCGATGTTGATCGGCACCACGATCAGCGCGACCAGGCTGGTCAGCCAGATGGCGTGCAGCGTATCGGGATGCAGGATGGTGTCGGCATAGACCCGCCAGCCTTCGGAAAAGGCGCGGGCAAAGATGAAGACCAGCGGCGCCACCACGATCAGCAGCGTCAGCACCACGGCCGTTGCCACCAGCAGGCGGCCCGACCGGGCGGGACGACGCGGCGTCATCGGGTGGCCTCGCGGTGGCGGGCGGCCCAGGATTGCAGGATGTTCGACACGACCAGCAGCACCAGCGCAAAGCCCAGCAGGACCAGCGCGATGGCCGCCGCGCCGTTATAGTCGAACTCCTCCAGCCGGATGAAGGCCAGGAGCGCCGCGATCTCGGTCTCTCCGGGCAGGTTGCCGGCGATGAAGACGATCGCGCCGAACTCGCCCAGGGACCGGGCAAACGCGGTCGCGCAGCCGGCCAGCCAAGCGGGCAGAATCGCCGGAAAGACCACGCGGATGAAGGACTGCCACGGCGTGGCGCCCAGGGTCTCGGCCGCCTGTTCCAGCGCGGGGTCCAGATCCTCCAGCACGGGCTGGACCGTGCGCACCACGAAGGGGATCGAAGTGAAGGCCATGGCCAGCGCGATGCCCAGCACCGTATAGACCACCGGCACGCCCAGGGGGTGCAGCACCTGCCCGAACCAGCCGTTGGCGGAAAACAGCGCCGTCAGCGACAGCCCCGCCACCGCGGTGGGCAGCGCAAAGGGAACGTCCATCAGCGCGTCCAGGATGCGCTTGCCCGGAAAGTCGTGGCGCACCAGCACCCAGGCCATCAGCAGGCCATAGACCGCGTTGAAGGCCGTGGCGATCGCCGCCGCCGTCAGCGTGACCCGGAACGCGGCCAGCGCACGGTCGCTGCTGACGATGGCCCAGAACCCCGCGGGCCCGATCTGCGCACCCTTCAGGATCAGCGCCGCGATGGGGATCAGCACGATCAGCACCAGGTACAGCAGCGTCGTGCCCAGGCTGAGCGTGAAGCCGGGCAGGACGCGCTTGGCGCGGATCGGGGCCGTGGCCGTGGTCATCGGTTCACGAAGACCTGGTCTAGGATCGCGCCGTCGGCCAGGTGCTCCTCGCGCACGCGGTCCCATCCGCCAAAGACGTCGTCCACGGTGACCAGTTCCACCGGGGCCTGGGTGTCGGCGACTTCCGCGGCGACGGTCTCATCAGTGACGCGATAGAAGTTCTGGGCCAGGATGCGCTGCGCCTCAGGGGTGTAGAGCCAGTCCAGATAGGCGGTGGCCAGCTCGGTCGTGCCGTTGTCCTCGGCATTCTCGGCCACCACGGCCACCGGGAAGGCCGCAAACAGGCTGATCGATGGCGTCACGCGTTCGAATCCCTGCGCCTCGTACTGCTTGGCGATCTGGCCGGTCTCGGCTTCGAAGGTCACCAGCACGTCGCCGATGCCGCGTTCGGCGAAGGTCTGGGTGGCCGCGCGCCCGCCCGTGTCAAAGACCGGCACGTTGTCAAAGACGGCGCGCACGAACTCCTGCGCCGCCGCCTGATCGCCGCCGTTCTGCGCCAGCGCATAGGCATAGGCCGCCAGGTAGGTATAGCGCGCATTGCCGCTGGTCTTGGGGTTGGGGAACACGGGCGCCACGTCGTCGCGGGCCAGGTCGTCCCAATCCTCGATCCCCTTGGGGTTGCCCTCGCGCACCAGGAAGGCGGGCAGCGAGTAATAGGGCGACGCCCCGTTCGGTAGCGCGTCGCGCCAGTCCTCGGGCAGCAGGCCGCCGTCGGCCAGCACGTCCACGTCGGTCTCTTGGTTGAAGGTCACGACATCGGCCGGCAGCCCCTCCAGGATGGCGCGGGCCTGGCGCGACGATCCGCCATGCGACATGTCGATGGTCAGGCTGCGCCCGGTATCGGCCTGCCACTTCTTGGCAAAGACAGGGTTCAGCGCCTCGAACAGCTCGCGCGCGATGTCATAGCTGACGTTCAGCAGCTTGTCCTGCGCAAGGGCGGGGCCGGACAGGGTCAGGGCCAGGGCGGTGGCGATCAGGGGCAGTCTCATCAGGCGGTTTCCTTCTGCATTGGGGCATCGGCAAAGATCGTTGCGGCCTGGACGGCCAGCGTGACGGGCGCGCCGCGGCTCAGCGTCGGGGCGCCGCGGCGGGGCATCTGGATTTCGGCCTCGGCGCCGCCCGGATGGGCGACGGTCAGGCGAAGCTCGGCACCGGTGCTGGCCAAGGTCTGGACGCGCCACGGCCCGTCGGCGTCCGGCG
>NZ_VDDD01000188.1 GCF_006151785.1 Paracoccus marcusii | reverse complement strand
GGGCGGCGGGGGCTGCCGCGGGCGTCGCATCGGCGGCAGGCTCCGTCCGGGCCACCTGGCTGCCTTCGGCGGCGCGTGCCATCGCGTCGGGATCATAGCCGGCCTCGGCGTCCGGCGCCGGTTCCGGTTGCACCGCCACGGGCTGCTCCTCGGCCGGGACGGGCTGGGTTTGCTGCGCCGGGGCAGTTTCCTGCGGTTGCTGCGGCGGGGGGCTGCTGGGTGCCGGGGCGGTGTTCGTACGCCAGCCACTGGTCAGGCCACTGATCAACATGTCAACTCTCCTACGATGATGGCGGGCTGTTAACGTTTCAGTCACCACGCGATCCAGAAGAGGGTCCTGAAAGTTTTAGCGATTGCCCGGACGCGGCAAAGCCCCGCGATTGCCGGGCATGCAGGCTGTTTTCGACAGCATATTGATTTGACTTTGATTCTTTCCGGGTGGCTGCGTAGGCGGCACCACCGGGCCGTTCGGGGATCGCCAAGCGACCTGCCCTTAAGGACAGCCGCCGCCCGCAATGCAAAACGCCCGCGACAGGGTCGCGGGCGCCAAGGAAATGCGTGGTGCCGGTCTTAGCGACGCAGGCCCAGCTTGCCGATTAGGGCGGTGTAACGCGCCTCCTCCTTCTTCTTCAGATAGTCCAGCAGCTTGCGGCGCTGTGCGACCATCATCAGCAGACCACGACGCGAGTGGTTGTCTTTCTTATGCGACTTGAAGTGCTCGGTCAGGGTGGCGATGCGCGAGGACAGGATCGCGATCTGCACTTCCGGCGAACCGGTGTCGCCTTCCTTGGTGCCGAACTCTGCGATGACGCGGGCTTTTTCTTCGACGGTGATCGACATCGGGATCTCCTTTCGGATGAAGGGTGAGGGCACAGGCCGGGATGTCGTCCAGCAAGGTCCATGAAACACCGCACGGACCGAATGTCCGGCGGATGCGCGCGTTTAGCCCATCAGGGGCGAAAAGGAAAGTCCGTTCAGCCGCCGATGGCCACGATGCGAATGTCGCCCAGGCGCAGGGCCTCGGGGTTCAGCAGGCGCCCCACGGCCTGGCCGTTCACCTCCAGCAGCGTGCTGCCATCCGCGTCCTCGCGCAGCGACAGCTGCACGTCGCGCGCGACCTGCGCATCCAGATGCAGAACCAACTGGTCGTGATCGCCGTGGAAATCGGCCAGCGTCGGAAAGCCCTCCTGGACCTGGCGCAGCAAGAAGGTGTCGTCGCCCGCGTTGCCCGACGCAAAGTCATGCGCGCCGGGCATCAGCGTGTCGTTGCCGTCCCCGCCGTTCATCCAGACGGTTTCAGGGCCGTCATGGCCGATCAGCACGTCGTCGCCCGCGCCTCCGTCCAGATCATCCGTGCCGCCGGTCGAGACCAGCAGGTCGTTACCCTCATGCCCGGCCAGGACGTCGTCGCCCTCGCCTCCGAACAGCGAATCATCGCCCTCGCCGCCCATCAGGGTGTCGTCGCCATCCTCTCCGAACAGCATGTCATTGCCGCCCTGACCGGCCAGCAGGTCGTCGCCCTCGCCACCATAGATCAGGTCGTCGCCGCCAGGCCCATAGACCGCGTCGCCTTGGACCCAGTCATCGCCGGCCCCCGCCTCGATCGTGTCGGCGCCCAGGCCGCCCCGCAGGTCGTCCGCGCCGCCCTGCCCGCGAATCAGATCGTCGCCGGGCGTCCCCATCAGGAAATCAAGCCCCTCCGATCCGTCGATCACCGATTCGTCCGGCGCGGCCGGCACCTCGGGCTCCGGTTCGGGCTCGGGCTGCGGCTGGGGTTCGGGCATGGTGGGGGGCAGGCTCTCGCCCTCTTCCTCATCGGGGACAGGGGTGTCGTCGTCGTCATGCTCGGCATGCCGACTGGTCAGCGCGCTGACATCGACCATCATCCCGGCCATCAGCACGCCCAGAATCCCGCCCAGAATGATCATCGACCCAGACCCCGTTCGCGACCGGCCCCATGCCGATGCCCCGATACTAACGCGCCATGGCCCGGCATCGTACGGAAAAGTTGATAAAACCTTAATGCGGGTTGGCGGCCCGGCATGAAAAAACCCGCCCTGTGAGGGGCGGGTGGTACTGTCGTTTCCGCGTGACCTGCCGGATGATCCGGCCAGGACCCGACCGATCAGCCTTGGCGGGCCTTGAAGCGGCGGTTGGTCTTGTTGATCACGTAGATGCGGCCCTTGCGGCGCACGACCTGGCAGTCGCGGTGCCGGCTCTTGAGCGAGCGGAGCGAGTTGCGAACCTTCATCGGTTTTCTCCATCGTCGCGGCGCGTCGCAGCCGCATTGGAAAACGAAATGCCCCCGGTTTTGGCCGGGGGCGGCGAAATAATGGTGGGCGGTACTGGGATCGAACCAGTGGCCACTACGATGTCAACGTAGTGCTCTACCGCTGAGCTAACCGCCCGTTCCTTGGTGATTCCATCATGTTTCCTTGCGAAAACCCGGTGCAATCCCCTCGGTCCGCAGGTCTTTAACCGAGGTGTCTGGGGTATTCAAGGCCTATCGGTGGGCAATTTTTCAGGTTTATATGCAATGACGCGCCGGATGCCGAGGTCTGCCTTGTCCCAGCCTGATCTGCCCTATGTCGTGACCCGCCCCCGCCACTGGCTTTCGGGGGTGATCTTCGCGTCCCCGCATTCGGGCCATGACTATCCCGACTGGTTCCTGCAAGGCACCCGCCTGCCCATCCAGACCCTGCGATCGTCCGAGGACGCCTTCATCGATCGCCTGATCGCGCCCGCCACGGCCTTCGGCGCGGTCACGCTGGCCGCGCGCATCCCGCGCTGCATCGTGGACCTCAACCGCGGCGCGGACGAGATCGACCCCCTGGTCGTGCGCGGCGTGCCGCGCCACCCGCTGAACCAGCGCACCCTGGCCGGGCTGGGGGTGATTCCCCGCGTGGTCAGCCAGGGCCGGGTGATTCACGACCGCCAGATCGACCGGGCCGAGGCCGACCGCCGGATCGACGCCTGCTGGCGCCCCTATCACGCGGCGCTGGCCGGGCTGATCGCGCAGGCCCGCGCCCGATTCGGGCAGGCGATCCTGATCGACATGCACTCCATGCCCCATGATGCGCTGTCGCATCTGCAGGGGACGCGGCCCGACATGGTGCTGGGCAACCGTCACGGCCTGTCGGCGGCGGCGCGCATCTCGGACGCGGTCAGCGCCGCGGTCGAGGCCGAGGGTTGGACCCTGCGCCGCAATGCCCCCTTCTCGGGGGCCTACATCTGCTCGGCCTATGGCCGCCCCGCCCAGAACGTCCATGTCGTGCAGCTGGAGATCGACCGCTCGCTCTACATGGACGAGGCGACGATCACCCCCCGCCCCGATTTCGACGACTTCGCGGCGCGAATCGCCCGGGTGATCGGCCGCCTGTCCGGCCTGGGCCAGGATCAGTCGGGCGGGCGCGTCGCCGCGGAATGACCGCTGCGGCCTTCAACGGTGCCAAGCTGCTGCTGACCCATGGCGACCGGCTGCTGACGTGCCTGCGCGACGATCGCCCCGACATTCCCTTTCCGGCGCATTGGGACCTGCCCGGCGGCGGCCGCGAAGGACAGGAGGCGCCCGTCCAATGCGCCCTGCGCGAGCTGGACGAGGAGTTCGGGCTGCACCTGTCCCCGCAGGCGCTGACCGGTCGGGCGTTTCCGTCGCATTCCGCACCCGGACTGATGTCCTGGCTGTTCGCGGGGCAGATCAGCGCGGCCCAGATCGCCGCGATCCGGTTCGGGAACGAAGGTCAGGGGTGGTGCATGATGCCGGTGGCTGACTATCTGACCCATCCGCGCGCGATCCCGCATTTCTGCCGCTGGATCACCGCGATGCGGCAATGACGGCGCGGGTCAGCGGGCGCAGGCTGTCGCCCTTGACCGCCCAACTGGTCGCAAAGGCGAAGGTGGCCGCCGTCTCCAGCCAGAAGACAGGACGCAGGCGCGCTAGCGTATCGTCCAGGCCCGTCGCGAACAGCAGCCCGATCAGGCCGATGCTGACGATGATCGTCCAGCCGCAGATGCGATAGATGCGGTTCGACGCGGCCTTTTCCGGCCCGTCCACGGTGCCTTTGACGAACAGCACCAGGCAGAACACCGCCAGCGCGGCAAAGAACAGCCCCGCCGCGACGACATGGATCAGCGCCGACAGGCCCGGACCCGCGATGCATTCCAGCGCGGTGCAGGGCCCGTCCGGCCCGTCGGTGGGCACCAGGGCCACCAGTGCGATGGAGACCGCCGCCAGCCGCGCCATGACCTTGTCGGTGATCCATTCGCCCGCATCGGGGCGGAACCCCTCATAGCTCCACAGGAACACGGCCTGCGCGATCAGCGTGCCGACGAAGACCTCGCGCATCGGAGAGTAATAGTAGGCCGAGATGCTGGTCCGCAGTGGCTCGGGCCACAGCATTGCATAGGCGATCAGCGCCAGCGGCAGGAAGAACCCCAGGGCGCCGATGGCGCGGCGCACCGCCAGGAAGGACAGGACCAGCTCGTTGCGGATCTTCTGCACGCTGCCGTCATCGTCCATCGCCACCCCCGCGTTTCGCGCCATGCTGGGACGCGGGGGCGCCGGGCGTCAAGCCAGTTCGGCCAGGATCGCCTGCGCCGCCGCGCGCGGATCGGCGGCCTGCCAGACCGGGCGGCCCACCACGATGTGGTCGACGCCTGCCGCGATGGCCGATGCGGGCGTCTCGACCCGCTTCTGGTCGCCCAGGGCGCTGCCCGCGGGGC
>NZ_VDDD01000187.1 GCF_006151785.1 Paracoccus marcusii | reverse complement strand
GAGGAGCGTCGCCGCCGCAAGCTGGTGCGCCGGTCGCATGTGCTGACCATCGGCGCGGCCTGGGTGGTCACGGTTCCGGCGGCGGCGGCCCTGTCGGGCGCGCTGTTCTGGGCGTTGCGGGCGATCGGCGGCTAGGCGCCGCAGGCCGCCAGCCAGCGGCGGATCGCGTCCAGGGCAGGGGCCTCGTCCAGCCAGGGGATATGGGCGCGGCCGGGCACCTCGGCCAGGATCAGGTCCGGGCGCATGTCCTTCATGCGCGCGGCCACCGCAGGCGACAGAAGGTCCGAATTCGCCCCCCGGATCAGTGCGACCGGCAGGCCGGCCGTCGCCTGCCACAACGGCCACAGATCGACCGGATCGCCCTGGAACGCGGCCAGGAACGCCTCTCGCAGGGCGGGGTCATAGGTAATGCGCAACCCCTCCGGCGTTTCGTGGTAATGGCGGCGCACGTCCTCCAGCCACCGTCCCGGCGGCACGTCGGCAAAGCCCGGCATCAGCCCGGGCAGGCGCGCCGCCAGTTCGGAATGGCTGGCAGCCGCGGGATTGCGCCCGACATAGTCGAAGATCCGCTCCAGCGCGGCGCGCGCGATCTCGGGGCCGACATCGTTCAGGCACAGGCCCGACAGGCGGTCATGCGCGGTCGCGGCCAGCACCATGCCGACCAGGCCGCCGCGCGACGTGCCCAGCACTGCGGCACGGTCGATCCCCAAATGATCCAGCAGGTCGATCACATCGCGCGCTTCGCGCGGGACGGTATAGGTTTCGGCTCCGGTCCATTCGGACGCGCCGCGGCCGCGGTAATCCATGCGGATCAGGCGTACCCCGGTCAGGTGCGGCGCGACATAGTCGAAATCGGACATGCTGCGGGTCAGGCCCGCCAGGCACAGGACGGGCAGGCCGGTCCCCTGGTCGGAAAAAGCGATGCGCGCCCCGTCACCCGCCGTGAAAACCGACATGCCGCCGCCCCCCTGTCGTGATTGCCGCTACAGGTTCTCGCTCTGCGGCATGCCCAGCACGTGATAGCCGCCATCGACCATCACGATCTCTCCGGTGGTGCAGGCGCCCCAGTCGGACAGCAGCCAGACGGCGGTGCCGCCGATGGATTCCAGCGTGGCGTTGGCGCGCAAGGGTGCATTGGCCTCGGTGTGGCGGAAGGTCTTGCGCGCGCCGCCGATGGCCGCGCCTGCCAGGGTCTTCATCGGGCCGGGGCTGATCGCGTTCACGCGGATGCCGTCCGGGCCAAGGTCGTTGGCCAGATACCGCACGCTGCTTTCCAGCGCGGCCTTTGCGACGCCCATGACGTTGTAGAACGGCGTCACGCGGTTCGACCCGCCATAGGTCAGGGTGATGATCGACCCGCCGCCCGATCCGTCCTTGGCCGCCATCAGCGGATGGGCGCGGCGCGCGACCTCGATCAGCGAGTAGCAGCTGATCTCCAGGCTGTGCTTGAAGTTGGCGCGGCTGGTGTTCATGAACCGGCCGGTCAGCTCGTCCTTGTTGGAGAAGGCGACGGCGTGGATCAGGAAGTCGATCGAACCCCACCGGTCGGCCAGCGTGGCGAAGGCCGCGTCCAGCGACGCGTCGTTCGTCACGTCCACATCGACCAGCAGGTCCGACCCCACAGAGGCCGCCAGCGGTTCGACGCGCTTGCCGAACGCTTCGCCCTGATAGCTGAACGCCAGCTCTGCCCCCTGGTCGGCTAGCGCGCGCGCGATGCCCCAGGCAATGGACCGCTCGTTGGCGACCCCCATCACAAGCCCGCGCTTGCCCTTCAGAAGATCGCCCATGCGTTGGTCCTTTGCCTCAGTCCTGATAGCGCGACATCAGCACGGTGGCATTCGTGCCGCCAAAGCCGAAGCTGTTCGACAGGACCGAATCCAACCCGGCGTTGTCCACGCGGCTGGTCGCAATCTCGCCCGATTGAATCTCGGGGTCCAGCGTCGTGACGTTCGCCGAGGCCGCGATGAAGTCATTCTGCAACATCAGCAGGCTGTAGATCGCCTCGTGAACGCCGGTCGCACCCAGGGAGTGCCCGGTCAGCGACTTGGTCGAGCTGACGGGCGGGGTCGACCCCTCGCCGAAGATGCGGCGGATGGCCTTGATTTCGCCCAGATCGCCCACGGGCGTCGAGGTGCCGTGCGCGTTGATGTAGCTGACCTTTCGGTCCTCGGGCAGGGTGGACATGGCCACGCGCATCGCACGCTCGCCGCCCTCGCCGGAGGGGGCGACCATGTCGTAGCCGTCGCTGGTCGCGCCGTAACCCGTGACCTCGGCATAGATCTTGGCGCCGCGCGCCAGGGCGTGGGACAGCTCCTCCAGCACGACGACGCCGCCGCCGCCCGCGATCACGAACCCGTCGCGGGTCGCGTCATAGGGGCGCGACGCGGTCTCGGGCGTGTCGTTGTATTTCGACGACATCGCGCCCATCGCGTCGAACAGGCACGACAGCGTCCAGTCCAGCTCCTCGCCGCCGCCGGCAAAGACGATGTCCTGCTTGCCCATCTGGATCTGCTCGACCCCGTTGCCGATGCAATGCGCCGACGTCGCGCAGGCCGAGGTGATGGAGTAATTCACGCCCTTGATCTTAAAGGGCGTGGCAAGGCAGGCCGAATTGGTGGAGGACATGCAGCGCGTGACCATGAAGGGGCCCATGCGCTTGGGGCTGCCCTTCTCGATCACCGTCTGATGCGCCAGGAAGAAGTTCGACGTGGACGGCCCGCCCGATCCCATGATCAGGCCGGTGCGCTCGTTCGAGACGTCGCCTTCCTCCAGGCCGCTGTCCTTGATGGCCTGTTCCATGGCCAGGAAGTTGTAGGCGGCACCCGGACCCATGAAGCGCAGGTTGCGCTTGTCGATATGATCCTCCAGCACGATCTGCGGCATGCCGTGGACCTGGCTGCGAAAGCCGTGCTCGGCATATTCGGGGGCGAAGACGATGCCCGACTTGCCCGCGCGCAGGCTGTCAGTGACCTCGTCGGCATTGTTGCCGATGGGGGATACGATACCAAGCCCGGTGATGACGACACGACGCATGGGGGCCTCCTTGAATGGGTGGGGTCAGCTGGCCGACAGGGCCACTTTCATGTCCTTGACCTGATAGATCAGCTCTCCGTCCGCCTCGACCCGGCCATCGGCCACGCCCATGGTCAGGCGACGGGTCTGGACGGCCTTGGTGAAATCGACGGTATAGCGCAGCATCTTGCGGTCGGGCCGCACCATGCCGGTCAGCTTGACCTCTCCGACGCCCAGGGCGTAACCGCGCCCCTGCCAGCCGCGCCAGCCCAGGTTGAAGCCGGTCAGCTGCCACAGCCCGTCCAAGCCCAGGCAGCCGGGCATGATCGGGTTGCCGGGAAAGTGGCAGCCGAAGAACCACAGGTCGGGCGTGACGTCGAATTCGGCGACGATATGGCCCTTGCCATGCGCTCCGCCGTCCTCGGACACGTCGGTGATGCGGTCCATCATCAGCATGGGCGGTTCGGGCAGCTGGGCATTTCCGGGGCCGAACAGTTCTCCGCGCGCGCAGGCAAGCAGGTCGTCGCGGTCGAAGCTGGTCTGGGTCAATGCCATCCGGGTCACGCCTTCATCTGTGCAGCCCCTGCGGGCCGGTCGGTTTTTCAGGTTGCCGCAGGGTCTATCATCCGGGGCAAGACCCGCGCAAGGGCAAGCCGCAGCCGTCTAGAACCACTGTCCCGGCTCCATCAGGCCCAGGTCCATCAGCTGCTGGCTGGTCCAGTCGAAGCGGTGCGAATTGCGCCAGGTCATGTCGCGGACCTGTTCGCGCGATCCGGGGTTGCGTACCAGCGCCTTGGCGACCCGAAAGGATGCCACAGCGGCCGTCAGGTTGTGGTGCCAGGGACAGGAGTAGGTGTTGTACTCCTCGATCGAGAAGCGGTGGTCGGCGGTCACCGTCAGGCCGGGGGCGGCGCGGAACAGTGCGATGCGGTCGATGCGGCGACGGTCTGCCGGCAGGAACTCCTCATAGCGCCAGCGCAGGCCGCCATGAAAGTCCAGCTGGCGTTCGCGGATCTGGCCGTCCGTGCCGCGACGGCCCAGGGCATAGTATCCCGTCCGGTCGAACAGCGCCCCGTCAAGATCGACCGCGTCGGGGCAGGCCCGCAGATCACCCGCATAAAGATCGATCACATAGGACAGCATCGCGGCGCGCCGTTCCTCGGTGTGAAAGGCCAGCATCTCTCCGACGCTTCGGGTTTCGCAGAAGGGATAGAACAGGAACTCGGCGTTGAAGCCGTAGTAAAGCCAGGTGCCGGTCGGCACGGCGCGGATCACCGCGTTCACCGCCTGGACATGGGCCGCAGGCCTGCGCGCGTCGTAACGCAGCTGCGTCACCTGCGCGGCCATCGCGTCGGGCAGATCCTGCGGCTGGTCCGACATCAGCAGGATGTGGCGAAAGCCCCGGTCCAGATGATGGCGCAGCGTTGCCGCGACGGCGGTGTCGTCCTCGACCAGGATCACGGCAAGCGGTCCGCGGGCCAGGACGGCGGGCCGCCCGGCCAGGAACGGCGCCATGTCCCGGATCGGCAGGACCGTCATCAGCGCATGACCGCCTTGACCTGCTCCAGCGCGGCGGCCAGCAGGGCGGGGTCGCCCTCTGCCTGCGACACCAGCTGCTTGAGCGTCTGCTTCTGCGTGTCGGGGATGGCCGCGCCGTCGATGATGCTGTCGACCTGGGCGCGGTCGAAGCCCTCGGGGGTCAGCAGCGCCTCGATCCGGGCGGCGACGGTGGCGGCATCGGCCGTCTCGGCGGCGGCGTCCGCCGCGTCCTGCGCGGCGCTGGCGGCCTCCTGCGC
>NZ_VDDD01000186.1 GCF_006151785.1 Paracoccus marcusii | reverse complement strand
GTCCCGCGGCCAGGATCAGGCCGGGTGTCCCCGGACGCCCCAGTTCCGGCGCGCGGGCGATCAGGTCGGCCAGCACCGGCGCCCGGTCCAGCAGCGCGCGGCGATCGCGGTCAAGGGCTGCGGCCAGCGCCTGCAGCGTCTCGCCATCGGCATCGACGGGCAGCGGGCGGAACCCCAGCATGTGGTCGCGCACGCCGTCCGGCAGATGCGGCGCCAGCCCGATGTCGAAGGCCGACGATCCCGTCATCCGGACCAGCGCGCCCACCAGCGCGGCCAGGACCGCCGCGGCGGGAAGCGGGCGGGGCAGCGTCAGGCCGTCGGCCTGCCATTCCGCGGGCGCGTCCGACAGCGCGGCTTCGGGAACGACCACAGGGGCAAGACGCGCCATGCGCTTGCGCCAGAACGGCTCGTCCCGGGCGGCGTCGCGGATGGCCGCATCCAGGGCCGGATCGGCGGGGCCGGTCGGCAGCCGGTCGCCCACGGACAGCCCATGCGCCACGGCCTGCCCGTCCGTGCCGTGCAGGCCCGACAGGCGCAGCGCGCCGCCCTGTGCCATGGCGACCAGAATATCGTGGTCGCGGACCTCCAGCACCTGTCCGGGCTGGGCCGACGGGTTGCCCTGCGCGGGTTCCGCCCCGCCCACCAGCAGGATGCCACGACCGGTCCGCAGGCGCGGGCGCAGCATCGGGTTCCAGTAGGGGCCGTGGTCCAGCGCACGGACCAGCCGCGCCTGGCTGTCGGCATCCTGCGCCGGGTCCAGCGTCGCCGCATGCGCAGGGCGGTCGATCCGCATGTGGCGTTTCACCGGCGCATGGGGCTGAGCCGAGCCCTGATCGTCGCCCCGTTCCAGCATGTCGATCAGCTGGGGCAGGCTGCTCAGCGCTGCTTCCCAGCAGCGGGCGTTCAGGGTCAGGGCGGTGTCATCGGGTGCGATCTGGACCGGCACGCGCAGCAGGACCGGACCTTCGTCCACGCCGCCGCTGATGCGGTGCCAAGTGATCGCGTGGCTTTGCGCCCCCTCCAGCAGCGCCCAGATCGGGGCGTTCAGCCCGGCCCGTTCGGGCAGCGGACCGTCATGGAAATTGACCGCCCCCCGCCGCGCCAGTGCCAGCGTCTGCGCCGGAATGACGGTCAGGTTCGCCACGCTGAGGATATAATCGCATTCCGCCACAGGACCCACCGGCAGGCCCTGCGCCCGCGCCGCCGCAGCCAGGGCCGGATCCTCGACCGTGAACGAGCGCAGGACATGGCCGCGCCCGGTCAGGATCCGCGCCGCCTCCAGCGCAAGCGAGGCGTTGCCGATCAATGCGAAATCAAGCTGGGTCACGGTCTGTCTCCGGGTCGGAAAATCTGTCGGGGTCGGCTTGGAGCCAGCGCGTGGCGGATCAGCGCGCGCGCCTGCCCCTTGGGCATGGTCTGGTCTTCGCGGCGGATCGCGCGCAGGCGCCGCACGGTCAGGCCGGCCAGATGGGCCAGCACCGCCGCGACGGCATAGGCGCGGCCGTGGTTCTTGCGGAAGTAATGCTCGCGCGAGGCGAACCAGTAATCGGGCGGCAGGGTCCATTCCCGCATGCCCGTGCTGACCGACCCGATATGCATCACGCGGGCATCCGGCAGGTAATGCGTGGGCCAGCCCGCCTTTGCGGCGCGCAGGCACAGGTCGGTTTCCTCGAAATAGAGGAAATATGCCTCGTCAAAGCCGCCGATCGCGTCCAGGACGTCGCGGCGGATCATCAGCGCCGCACCGGCGGCCCAGTCCACCGGCGCGGCGACGGGCGGCATCGGCATGGTGACGACATGGCGCGCCAGCAGGCGTGAGATCGGCCCGGTGCGGGCCGCGTCCTCCAGCTCGCTGGCGGCGGTCGGGAAGCGGAAATGCGTGGTGTGGTGGTTGCCGTGCTCGCCCACGACCCGGCACCCCAGCAGGCCGATGGCCGGATGCGCCAGCATGTGCGCCCGCATCCGCGCGATCGTGTCGGGTTCCAGGAATGCATCCGAGTTCACGATCAGCACCAGATCGCAGGGTCGATCCGTCGGCACGCGCAGCGCGGCATTGTTGCCCGCACCGAAGCCGCCGTTATGGCCCGACTGCAGCACCCGCAGGCGGCCGCCTGCGGTCCAGCCGCGGTCGGCGGCCTCCCGGCTCATCTCCTCGAAGCTGCCATCGCCGGAATCGTTGTCGATCACCGAGATGACGCCCTCGATCCCCTCCATCGCGATGACGGCGGCCTCGGCCGAGCGCAGAGACATCTGCGCGCTGCGCCAGTTCAGGATGATCACATGCACGGCGCCCACGCTCATTCCGCGGCCCTCCGGAGGTCAGCCTTGTCGCCCTCTGCCAGATCCTTGCGCATCCGGTCGGCCAGCACCCTGACGCAGGGCTCCAGCACCATCGAATCGTGGTCCCCGGGTACCTCGACGACGGTCAGCTCCGGCATCCAGGGCGACCACAGGTTGTCCTCGAAGACGTATTCGCGCGCGGTGCTGACATGCATTCCGCCCGACACCTTGAACTGCCGGTCCAGCCGCGGCCGGTACAGGGTCACCGGACCATCCCAGACCCGCATCTCGAACTGCGGCAGCGCGCCTAGGAAGGCGGCATGGATGGCGGCGTTGTGGAAGCCCGCGGAATCCGCCTGCGGCAGCTGCTGGCGACGCGACCGTTCGTAGGCCAGCCGTTCCCGCAGCCAACGCGACAGGAAGCCCGGCCCCTCGCGGCGGATCTCGGCGGCCCGGATCATCAGGCGGTCCTTGCGCGTCAGGGTCGGGCGCATGGGCACGGGCGTGTCCAGCATGACCAGGCGCGCCACGCTCTCTCCGTCGGCCTGCAGCTGACGCGCGATCTCCAGCGCGGTCAGGCCGCCGCCGGAAAAGCCCGCGACCAGATAGGGGCCCTGCGGCTGGATCTGGCGGATCTCCTCGATGCAGCTGGTTGCGGCCTCGGCCAAGGTCGCATGCGGGGCGGCATCGCCGAACAGGCCGCGCGCTTGCAGGCCCCAGACCGGACGGTCGGGTGACAGGCGCTGCGCCAGCGCGCGCAGGTTCAGCACGTTGCCGAACATGCCCGCGACGATGAACAGCGGGGTCCCCCCGCCCGCGGCGCCCTGGCTCATCGGCACCAGATGGGTGAAGCTGGCGGTCTGCGCCTGTGCCAGCGGCACGACCTGACCGGGGCTGCTGTCGGGGCGCGGACCGATCCGCGCCTCGATCAGGGCGGCCAGGGCCGCGACGTTCGGGGCCTCGAACAGCGTCGCCAGCGGCAGGTCGATCGCATAGGCCTTGCGGATCATCGCGAACAGCCGCACCGCGATCAGCGAATGGCCGCCAAGGTCGAAGAACCCGTCATCGACGCCCACCTGCTGCACGCCCAGCAGGTCGCGGAAGAACCCCGCGATGCTGCGTTCCAGATCGGTTCGCGGTTCGACATAGTCGCTGTCCAGGTCCGGACGATCGAAGCTGGTGCTGGCGCCGGCGGCGCGGGCGCGGCTGCTGCGGGTCTCCTGCGCGATCAGTTGCGGCAGGTCCATGCTGGAGATGGCGATCTGCGGCAGCCCGGCCTGCAGCGCCTGTTCCAGAAGCGCGGGCCCGCGGCCGGGGGGAATGCCCTGCGCGACCATGCGCGCCAGACGCTCTTGTCCGGGGCGGGTGGGCTGCGCCATCTCGGGACCGCGCGCGGCCAGGCGCACCGCGGGGGCGGCGTCCAGGCGGCGCAGGGTCAACCCCTCGACCTCGACCAGAACGCGGCCCTGCGCATCGGTCAGCGTCACGTCGAAGCTGGCATAGCCGTCGGATGCGTTGGCCAGCCTGACAAGGCTGGTGACGGCGGCCGGCAGGGGCGCATGCATGGTCAGCGCCCGATAGGACAGCGGCACCCACAGCTGCGCCCGGTCATAGCCGGGGATCAGGTCCATCGCCCAGCCCGTCGCAATATCCATCAGCGCCGGGTGCAGGATGAACCCACGGTCCAGATCGGCCAGGGCGGCATCGGGCAGGCGCAGCTGCGCCAAGCCCTGGCCGTCGCCCATCCAGGTCGCCTGCAGGACGCGCCACCGCGGACCAAAGGCCATCTGACCCTCCTGCGCGGATTCCAGGGCATGGCCCACGGGCGCACGGTCGACCCGCATGCCCGCCGTCAGCGCCAGAATGTCCAGCGGTGCGCGTGCAGGTTCGGCGGCGGTGATAGCGCCCTCGGCCACGGCGACGGGCCCCTGGCCGAAATCGGCCTCGACCAGGAAGCCGGTGGTCTCCTGTCCCTGGGTCAGCGTCACGCGGAAATCGCGGGTGCCGCCATCCTCGACCGTCAGCGGGTCCAGGAAGGTCAGGTCGCGCAAGGCCCAAGGTGCATGCCGACCCGCCGCCTGCAGCGCCTGCGCCGCCAGTTCGATGGTCCCCGTGCCGGGCAGCAGCGCCACGCCGTCGCGGGTCCGGTGTTCGGCGATGATCCAGTCAGAGGCCGACAGCCTGCCGCCGAAGCGGTCGACCGCACCCTGGCGCGCATGCGTGGACAGCAGGGGCTGATCGACGGGCATCGGCGCGGGGTCGTCGCGGCGCCCCGTCAGCGCGTCGGCGGCCATGCCGATATCGGCCCAGACCCCCCAGTTCAGCGACACCACCTGGCCAAAGGCCGCGATCCCGGCTCCCGCGACGGCGTTCAGATATTCGTTGGCGGCGACATAGTCGACCTGTCCCGCAGCCGCGATCTCGGTCGAGGTCGACGAGAACAGCACGGTGCGCTGGACCGGATGCGCCGCCAGCACCATCGCCAGGTTGCGCGTGCCGTGGACCTTGGGGGCCAGCACGTCCTCGATCCCGGCGGTGGACTTGGCCAGCATCGGCGCATCGTCGACGACGCCCGCGGCATGGATCAGGTCGGTGATCGGACCCAGCCTGCCGCGCAGCGCGGCCACGGCGCGCGACAACGCCTCGGCGTCGGTGACGTCCGCGGCCTCGACCGCGATGCTCGCCCCGGCCGCGCGCAGGT
>NZ_VDDD01000185.1 GCF_006151785.1 Paracoccus marcusii | reverse complement strand
GACGAGCCGCTGCTGATGGCGGCGTTCGGCCCGGTCTGGGTCGCGGGCGACCGCGTGGCGGGGGCGCGGACCGCGGCGGCCGACGGCGCGCAGGCGATCATCCTGGACGACGGCTTCCAGGACCCGGCCTTGGCGCATGACTTGGGCATCGTCGTGGTGGACGCGGCCAAGGGGTTCGGCAACGGGCTGTGCATCCCCGCAGGTCCGCTGCGCGAGCCGGTGGCCGTGGGGCTGGCGCGGGCCGACCTGCTGCTTTCCATCGGACCGGATGCGGCGCAGGCGGGGTTTGCCCCGCCCCCCGGCGCGCCGGTACATCTGCGCGGTCAGCTGGCACCGTTGCAGATGGGGTTCGACTGGCGCGGCCACCGGGTGCTGGCCTTTGCCGGCATCGGCCACCCCGAGAAGTTCTTTGCCACCTTGACGGGCTTGGGCGCCCAGATCGTCCGGGCCGAGGCGCTGGACGACCATCAGCCCTTCACCCCGGCGCTGTTGACCCGGCTGGAGACCGAGGCCCGGCTGGTCGGCGCGCAGCTGGTCACCACCGAAAAGGACGCGGCCCGCCTGCCCCGCCCTTTCCGCCCCAAGGTGATGGCGCTGCCCGTGCGGCTGGCCCTGGCAGACGACGCGCCGCTGACGGCCGCGCTGGACCGGCTGTTTGAAATCGCGCCCCCGATGCCGATATAAGAGCGAACGATGCCCGAAAGGATCACCATGTCGCCCACTGCCAAAAGCCGGCTGAGCTTTTACCTGCTGCTGCTGCTGACGCTGTACGCGGCCGTGGCCGGCGCGGGCTGAGGGGGCATCATGTCGCAACGTTTCGGCGGGCGCTTTTCGCCCGACGCGCAGCCGGGGACGCGCCCGGGCGCATCCCTGCCCCCCACCCCCCGCCACCCGCACGAGGGTCGGCCCAAGTGGATCACCCTGGCGGCGACGCCCTTCCTGCTGGGGGCGTTCTTCCAGGGGGCCACGGGGATGGTCACCGACCTTGCAGCCTTCGGCCTGGTTGCCAGCGGCATGGTCCTGACGCGCGAGGGGCTGGTCGCGCAGGCGACCTATGCCGCGCGTCGCGTGGCCAAGCGCCCGGCCATTCCGCGCAAGCTGTTCGGCGGCGTGCTGGCAGGGATCGGTCTGGGCCTGGGGGCCGCCGAACCGGGGGTCTGGGCCGAGGCCGGGCTGATCGGCATGGCCGGTCTGGCCCTGCACCAGCTGTCCTTCGGCCTTGACCCGTGGCGCGACAAGACCGCGGCGGGCGTGGACAGCTTTCAGCAGGATCGCGCACAGCGCATGATCGACGAGGCCGAGGGCCATCTGGACCAGATGCGCGACGCGATCGCGCGCAGCGGCGACCGCAGGCTGGTGGCGCGCGTCGCGATGTTCGACGCATCCGTGCGGCACCTGTTCGACCGGGTGCGCGACAATCCCGCCGGGCTGGCATCCGCGCGGCGCTATCTGGGCGTGTACCTGATGGGCGCGCGCGACGCGACGATCCGCTTTGCCGACCTCTATGCGCGGACGCAGGATCAGAAGGCGCGGCGCGACTATGAGGTGTTCCTGGACGATCTGGAAAAGGACTTCATCGCCCGCGCCGACCGGCTGATGGACGGCGACCGCGATGCGCTGGATGTCGAGATGTCGGTCCTGCGCGACCGGCTGGCCCGCGAGGGGCTGACCGGCGCCGCGACGCGCGTCGACCCTGCCGAATGCCCCGCCCTGCAAAGCGCCGAGGCGCAGACGCTGGACGATCTGCTGCGCACCCCGTTCCCGGGACAGAAGGTCCCGCGCGACTGATGCCCCGTTTTGCCCTGCAGGTCGAATATGACGGCGCGCCCTTTGCCGGATGGCAGGCGCAGGCCGACCAGCCCAGCGTCCAGGGCGCGATCGAAGCCGCGCTGGCGCGGCTGGACCCCGCTTTCGCCACCCGCCGCATTGCCGCCGCCGGGCGCACCGATGCGGGCGTGCATGCCACCGGACAGGTGGCGCATGCCGACCTGGATCGCGAATGGGACCCCTTCCGCCTGTCCGAGGCGCTGAACTGGCACCTGAAGCCCGCGCCCGTCGCCATCCTGCGGGCGGCGCGGGTGCCGGATGATTTCCACGCCCGGTTCTCGGCCGTGGAGCGGCGCTATCTGTTCCGGCTGGTGGCGCGGCGGGCGCCGCTGACGCATGGGCGCGGACAAGTGTGGCAAGTGCTGAACCCGCTGGACGTGGATGCGATGCGCGCGGGCGCGGCCCATCTGGTCGGGCATCACGACTTTACCACCTTCCGGTCGTCGATCTGTCAGGCGAAAAGCCCGGTGAAGTCGCTGGACGAGATCAGGATCGAGGTCACGGACATCCCGCAGGGATACGAATACCGCTTTCACCTGCGCGCGCGGTCCTTCCTGCACAACCAGGTCCGGTCCATCGTTGGAACATTGGAACGGGTCGGCGCGGGATCATGGGCGCCGGAACGGGTGGGACAGGCGCTGGCGGCGCGCGACCGGGCGGCCTGCGGGCCAGTCTGTCCGCCCCACGGCCTGTACCTGACCGGGGTGGGCTATCCCTGCGACCCCTTCGACGGGCCGATCGGCAGGTAGGACTGACCGCGACGGCGACGGCGCGGGCGTTCGTCGCGGCGCGAGATCACGATCTTGAGCGTGTTCCACAGGATCCACAGATCCAGCCGCAGGCTGCGATGGCGCTGATAGATCAGGTCGATCTTCAGCTTGGCCGGCAGGCAGCGGCGGTAATAGGCCATCTCGGTCGCCTCGGCCGACTTGCAGCGGGCCAGGATGCGGTCCTCGTGGCGGTGATAGATCAGCGTGGCCAGCCCGGTGACGCCGGGGCGCGAATGCAGCACCTGGGCATAGACGGCGGGAAAGCGTTCGACATACTCGCGCAGCGGCGGGCGGGGTCCGACAAAGCTCATGTCGCCGCGCAGGATGTTGAACAGCTGCGGCAGCTCGTCGATGCGCGACCGGCGCAGGAAGCGGCCCATCGGCGTGATGCGCCACGCCTTGTGCGCGCCGGTGGCCCCGAAATCGTCCTCCTCGCACAGCATGGTGCGGAATTTCCACTGCGTGAAGGGCTGGTTCGGGGCGCGCATGCGGTGCGCGGCATAAAGGATCGGCCGGCCCTGCAGCAGCAGCAGCAATCCCGCGACGGTCAGCATCACGACCGACAGCGGCACCAGCAGGATCAGCACCAGGATCAGGTCGAACGCGCGCTTGGAGACCGGCATGGGATTGACGCCGGGAGCCCGCGCCTCGCCGATGAACCATGCCATCCGGGGCGCGCTGAGCGGTCCCAGATGCGCGGCATCGGCCTTTTCCCAATCATGGTGGATCGTCACGACACCGTCCGCATTGCACATTTCACGCCAGTCAACCTCATCGCGACTAGCACGACATGCAAGCATTGGAAACGGGTGCGGCGCTTTCCTGCGCACTGACTTGCGCGGGCATGGCACTTCGGCCACTGTCGGGGCGAAAGAGGCGGAGGTCCGGCGACACGATGCGGAAATTTCTGGTCCTTCTGGACGACAGCAGGGAATGCCTGAACGCGATGCGCTTTGCCGCGATGCGCGCGGCCAAGTCCCAGGGGGCAGCGGTCGTGATCCTGTCGGTCATTCCCGCCGAGGAGATCCAGCACGGATTCGGCGTGGCAGACGTGATGCGCGCCGAGGCCCGCGAGCGGATCGAGGCGCATTTCGAGGTCTTTGCCAAATGGATGCGGTCGCGCCCCGGAGTCGAGCCGGAGCTGGTCATCCGCGAGGGCGACACCGCCGAGGAGCTGCTGGCCCAGATCACCGAGGACGGAGAGATCGGCGTGGTCGTGCTGGGCCTGTCCTCGGACAAGAGCAGCACCAACCCGGTCCTGACGCGCCTGATGCGCGACCCGACCGCCCTGCCCTGCGCCATTTCGCTGGTGCCCGGCGATCTGTCCAAGGAGCGGCTGGAGGCCATCACCTGAGAGCCCCGGCGGCTTGACCCAAGCGCCCCGGATCGCCATATCGGGATCAAAGGAGCGCCCCCATGTTCATCCAGACCGAGACGACGCCGAACCCCGCAACGCTGAAATTCCTGCCCGGAGAGACGGTGCTGGGCAGCGGCACGGCCGATTTCCCGACCCCCGAGACCGGGGCCGCATCGCCCCTGGCGCGGCGGATCTTTGCGGTGGACGGCGTGACCGGCGTGTTTCTGGGCCGTGATTTCGTGACCGTCACCAAGGCCGACCAGGTGCCGTGGGATCACCTGAAGCCGTCCGTCCTGGGCGCGATCATGGAGCATTTCCAGTCGGGTGCCCCGGCGATCGAGGGCGCGGCGGCGGACACGGGCGGCCATGTCGCCCATGAAGCAGGTCCGGACGCCGAGATCGTGGTGCAGATCAAGGAGCTGCTGGACACGCGCGTCCGCCCCGCGGTCGCGCAGGACGGCGGCGACATCACCTTCCACGGCTTCGATCGCGGCATCGTCTATCTGCACATGCAGGGGGCCTGCGCGGGCTGCCCGTCCTCGACCCTGACGCTGAAGATGGGGATCGAGAACCTGCTGCGTCATTACATCCCCGAGGTTGTCGAGGTCAGGCCCGTTGCCTGACCGGATCACCCCCGATCCAGTGGTTCTGGGGTTCGACACATCGGCCGCGCATTGCGCGGCCGCTTTGCTGCGCGGCGACGCGGTTCTGGCGGCGGTCCATGAGGACATGACCAAGGGCCAGGCGGAGCGCCTGATGCCGATGCTGGAGGAGATGCTGGCCGGCGCGGGCCTGGGCTGGGGCGACCTGGACGCGATCGGCGTGGGCACGGGGCCGGGCAACTTCACCGGCATCCGGGTGGCGGTGGCGGCGGCTCGCGGACTGGCCCTGTCCCTGGGCATCCCCGCCATCGGGGTCGAGGCGCCCGAGGCGCTGGCCTGGGGCCTGCCGCGGCCCTGCCGGGTGGTGATCGCGGGGCGGGGCGACATGGTCATCTGGCAGGACTTTGCCGAGGGCGCGGAGGGCCGGCCGCAGCAGGCTGCGGCCGGCGCGCTACCGCCC
>NZ_VDDD01000184.1 GCF_006151785.1 Paracoccus marcusii | reverse complement strand
GCCAGCCGCACGCCCGGACGGCCCCCTCGATGGGGGCGGGCCGGGCGACCCGTTCCGACCCGCGCGCCGGTCAGGCGGTCAGACGCACCGGCAGGGACAGCGGCCCATGCGCCTGCAGCCCCTGTTTCCACCGCACCGGCCCATCCGCCGCCATCCCCGGCGCGCGGGCCAGCAGGGCCGTGAACAGCGTCTCCATGTTCAGTCGCGCTAGATTATTGCCCAGACAGACATGCACGCCTGCGCCAAAGGCCAGATGCACGTTCGGACGGCGGGTGACGTCAAAGCGGTCGGCATCGGCAAAGGCCTCGGGGTCGCGGTTGGCCGACGCGTAAAGCAGCCCGAACAGCGTGCCCTTGGGCCAGTCCCGCCCGCAGATCGTCAGGTCCTCCGACGCATAGCGGTGAAAGAACGGCAGCGGCGCGGAAAAGCGGAACATCTCCTGCACCGCCTGCGGCATCAGGTCCGGCTGCGCGCGCAGCAGGGCCGCCTGGTCCGGGTGATCCAGCAGCGCCACCATCCCCGACCCCAACACGTCGATGGTCGATCCATGCCCTGCATGCAGGATCTGCATGATCGTGGCGATCAGTTCGTCATGGGTCATCAGGCCCGCGCGCTCGGCCTCGATCATCGCGGACATCAGGTCGTCGCGCGGGCAGGCGGCGCGTTCGGCGTGCAGGTCCTCCAGCAGCGCCGCGAACAGGCGCGTGGCCTCCTCGGCGCGGGCCTTCTTGGCGGGCGTCCGGTCGATGTCGAAATAGCTGACCACGTGATCGGACCATTCGGTCATCTGCGGCGCCAGCGCCGGGTCCGTGCCGATCAGGTGGCCGATCACCTGTCCAGGCAGGTGCGCCGCCAGATCGGCGATGAAATCGATCCGCCCCTGCGGCACCAGGCGGTCCAGCGCGGCATCGACCCAGGCCGTCACGAAGCCGCGCATCCCCTCCAGCCGGGTCCGGGTAAAGAACGGGAACACCGCGCGGCGCAGCCGGTCGTGATCCGGCCCGTCCGTGTCCAGCATCGAGGTCTGCACGAAGCGTTCGTGGAACGGCATGTCGTGGAAGTTGCCCGCGACCTGCATCGCGCGCACCTGTTCGCGCGGGGCAAAGGCCGCGGGCGCGCGCACCATGCGCCGGTCCAGCGCGATGGCGCGCACATCCGCCATGCGCGATGCCAGATGGCCACCGAAGCCCGGCCAGAGGGGCAGGCCCGGCTGCGCCCTGAGCGCCGCATAGGCGGGCCAGGGATCGGCCCCGAAACCGGGGTCCGTCGGGTCGAAGACGGCGGTGCTCACTCTGCCGCGGGCGCCGGCGCGGTCGAGGTGATGGCCCCGGCGCGCTGCCAGCGCCGCTGTTCGCTGACGGGGTCCAGCGCCATCGGCGCATAGGCGCGCTGATAGACCGGCGTGCCCATGATGCGCTCCAGCGGGCGGCGGCCGTTGCGGGCCCGCCATTCGGCGTCCGATTGTGCCAGGCGTTCGCGGATCTGCGGGTCGGTGCCCGCGCGGGTGGCCTGCGCGACCAGCGCCTGGTCCGCGGCCCCGATGCCCTGGTTCGCCAGGCGTTCCGGGTTGCCGCCCAGGGCGGCGACCGCGTCGCCGCGGGGGTTCGGGTCGGTGATGTTCGCGCCGCCCGGCGTAGGTGCGGGCAGCACCGCCAGATCGGGCGGCATCGACAGCGACCGCGTGGGCAGGATCGCGAATTCATCCGGCCCCACCTGGCCCGCGCCGATATTGTTCAGCGTCCCGCCGCCACAGGCGGAAAGCCCCATCGCGGCCGCAAATCCGATCACCAGCGCGCTTGTCCGCATGTCCTGCCCCCTTTGGTCCGTTGCGCCGTTCTAGCCCGGTTTTCCGTCGCCGTCACGACCCTGTCGGTCGGCGGGCGCGAACAGGTCGGGCTGGCGCGGACCGGCGGGCGGCGGCGAAGGCACCTTGGGTGCCGGACGCGCAGGCGGCTTGGGCGCCGTGCGCTGTGTGCGGGGCTTTGCCGGGGCGGGGGTTTCGGTCGTCTTGGGCTGCGGCATCAGCACCAGCCCCAACGCGCCCGCAAAGATCGAGATGTCGGCCACGTTGAAGCTGTAGGGGTTCTGCCAGCCCGGCAGCGACATGTTCAGGAAATCGGCCACCGCACCATAAAGAACGCGGTCCACCACGTTGCCCAGCGCGCCGCCGATCAGCAGCCCGGCCGAAATGCGGGCGAACCGCCCCAGGCCCGCGCGCCAGACCCAGATCCATACCCAGGCGCAGATGACCAGCGCCACCCCGATCAGCACCCAGCGCATGATGTCCGTATCCGACGCCATCAGGCCAAAGTTCACGCCCTGGTTCCAGGCCATGCGCAGGTTCAGCCAAGGGGGAAACACGTCGATCGACCGCACGCGGTCCAGGTCCAGCATGTGGACGACGACGTATTTCAGCGCCTGGTCGGCCAGAAAGATCGCCAGCGCGACCCAGATCACCGGCCGCATGTCGCTGCGCGCGGGCTGGGGTGCCGGGCGCGCCTTGCGGGCGGCGGGTTTCGCGGGCGCGGCCATCAGTGGCGGAAGTGACGCTGGCCGGTCAGGACCATCGCCAGCCCAAGGCGGTTGGCCGCCGCGATCACCTCGTCGTCGCGCATCGACCCGCCGGGCTGGATGACCGCGCGGGCGCCGGCCTCGGCCAGGGCCTCGATGCCGTCGGCAAAGGGGAAGAACGCGTCGGACGCCACCGCCGCGCCATTGGTCAGCGGTTCCGACAGGCCCAGGACCTGGGCCATGTCCTCGGACTTGCGCCGCCCGATGCGGGTGCTGTCCACGCGGCTCATCTGGCCCGCGCCGATGCCGACGGTGGCCAGGTCCTTGGCATAGACGATGGCATTGGATTTCACGTGCTTGGCGACGGTCCAGGCGAACATCAGGTCGGCCAGTTCCTGTTCCGACGGCTGGCGGTCGGACACGATGCGCAGGTCGGCGCGGGCCACATGGCCGTTGTCGCGACCCTGGATCAGCATGCCGCCCGACACCTGCCGGAAGGTCAGCCCGCCCGCCCGCGGATCGGGCAGACCGCCCGTGGTCAGCAGGCGCAGGTTCTTCTTGGCGGCAAAGATGCGGCGCGCGTCGGCGTCGGCATCGGGGGCGATGACGACCTCGGTGAAGATCTTGACGATCTCCTCGGCGGTGGCCCCGTCCAGCGGCTGGTTCAGCGCGATGATGCCGCCGAAGGCGGAGGTGCGGTCACAATCAAACGCCCGCTTATAGGCCTCCAGCGCGGTCGCGCCCTGGGCCACGCCGCAGGGATTGGCGTGCTTGATGATCGCGCAGGCGGGGCCCTCCGCCGGGTCGAACTCGGACACCAGCTCGAAGGCGGCATCGGTGTCGTTGATGTTGTTGTAGGACAGCTCCTTGCCCTGATGCTGCTGCGCGGTGGCAACGCCGGGGCGCGCATCGCCCGTGACATAGAAGGCCGCCTGCTGGTGCGGGTTCTCGCCATAGCGCAACCCCTGCGCCAGCGTGCCGGCAAAGGCGCGGCGGCGGGGCGTCGCCTCACCGATGGCGTCGGCCATCCAGGTGCTGACGGCGGCGTCATAGGCCGCGGTGCGGGCATAGGCCGTCTGCGCCATCCGCTGCCGGAAGGGCAGGGTGGTCCCGCCGTTGGCGTCCAGTTCGGCCAGAACGGCGTCGTAATCCTGAACGTCCACGACAACGGTGACAAAGCTGTGGTTCTTCGCGGCGGCGCGGATCATCGCCGGGCCGCCGATGTCGATGTTCTCGATGCAGTCGTCATAGGCCGCGCCCTTGGCGACGGTCTCCTCGAACGGATAGAGGTTCACGACCAGCAGGTCGATCGCGCCGATGCCATGCTCCTCCATCGCCGCCACGTGGTCCGCGTTGTCGCGCAGCGCCAACAGGCCGCCATGCACTGCCGGGTGCAGCGTCTTGACGCGGCCGTCCATCATTTCCGGGAAACCCGTCACGTCCGCCACGTCGGTCACGGACAGGCCCGCGTCGCGCAGGGCCTTGGCGCTGCCGCCGGTGGACAGGATCTGGACGCCCCGCGCATCGAGGGCGAGGGCGAAATCGATCAGGCCGGTCTTGTCGGAAACGGAGAGAAGCGCGCGTCGGATGGCGACGGGGTCGGACATGGGGGCCTCGTGTCTCTGGGTGACGCCCAGTTACCGAAACCCCCGCCGAACGTCCAGCGCCTCAGCGCTTGCGGGACGAGAACAGCTGCTGCGCCAGCTGCACCGCCGCCACGACCATCACGGCCGTGCCGATCCCCGAGGCAAGGCCGCCCGCACCCTTGGCCGCCGTGCTGGCGCCGCGCGTGCGCAGGACGGCCTGCGCCAGTTTCAGTCCCATCGCGACAGTGGTCAGCCTCATCTGGTCATCCTTTCATCCGCATTCGCGGAAGGAAGGCGCAAGGCGGCCCGACGGTTCCGTTCAGCCGGGCTTGCGCAGGCACGCCATGTAGAACCCGTCCATCCCGCCCCGGTCGGCCCAGTAATCCGGGCGCAGGCGCAGGCCGCCCTCCTCGGTGATCCAGGCAGGGTCAATGCCGGGCAGGTCGATCCGCGACGGGTCCGGGCGTTCCACGATCACGCCGGGATGACGGACCAGCACCTCGTCGATCTGGACCTCGCCCTCGTCGGGGATCAGCGAGCAGGTGGCATAGACCAGCCGCCCGCCGGGCCGCAGCACCGACAGCGCGTGATCCAGCAGGGTCGCCTGCAGCTCGATCAGCTCGGCGATGCCGTGGCCGTCGCGGATGAAGGGCAGGTCGGGATGGCGGCGGATGGTGCCCGTGGCGCTGCAGGGCGCGTCCAGCAGGATCGCGTTGGGTGCCACGTCTGGGCGCCAGTCCAGCACGTCGGCCGCGACCCGATCGGCGGTCAGCCCGCAGCGGGCCAGGTTCTCGGTCACGCGGCGCAGGCGCTGTTCGCTGATGTCCACGGCGGTGACATGGGCACCGGCCGCCGCCAGCTGCAGCGTCTTGCCGCCGGGCGCCGCGCACAGGTCTGCGATGCGTTCGCCGGGCCGCGGGGCCAGCAGGCGCGCGGGCAGGG
>NZ_VDDD01000183.1 GCF_006151785.1 Paracoccus marcusii | reverse complement strand
CGACGCGCAGGCCCGTGCGGCCGACGCCCCCCGCGGCTTTGCCCGCGCGCTGGACCGGGCCGCAGCCGGCGGCCCCGCCCTGATCGCCGAGATCAAGAAGGCCAGCCCGTCCAAGGGCCTGATCCGGCCCGATTTCGATCCGCCGTCGCTGGCCCGTGCCTATCAGGCGGGTGGCGCGGCCTGCCTGTCGGTACTGACCGACGGCCCCAGCTTTCAGGGCGCGCCCGCGTTTCTGACGGCCGCACGCGCCGCGTGCGACCTGCCGGCGCTGCGCAAGGATTTCCTCTATGACACCTATCAGGTGACCGAGGCCAGGGCCTGGGGCGCGGATTGCATCCTGATCATCATGGCCTCGGTCGACGACGCCCAGGCCCACGACCTGGAGGATGCGGCTATGGGCTGGGGCATGGACGTCCTGATCGAGGTGCATGACGCGCCCGAACTGGACCGCGCCCTGCGCCTGAAATCGCCGTTGATCGGCGTGAACAACCGCAATCTCAAGACCTTCGAGGTCACACTTGACGTAACGCGCGACCTTGCACCGCGCATCCCGGACGACCGCCAGCTGGTCTGCGAAAGCGGGCTGTTCACCCCGGCGGACCTGGGCGCGATGATGCAGACCGGCGCGCGGCGCTTCCTGATCGGGGAAAGCCTGATGCGTCAGGCCGACGTGACCGCCGCCACCCGCGCCATCCTGGACGTCGCCGCATGACCCTGACGCATTTCGACGCCGCCGGTCAGGCGCATATGGTCGACATCTCGGCCAAGTCCGAAACCGCGCGCGAGGCCGTGGCCACGGGCTGCGTGATCATGACACCCGAGACGTTGACCCTGGCGCAGGGGGGTGTGGCCAAGGGCGACGTACTGGGCGTGGCGCGCCTGGCGGGAATCATGGGCGCAAAGCGCACCGCCGATCTGATCCCGCTCTGCCATCCGCTGGCGCTGGCCAAGGTCGCGGTCGACCTTGTGGCCGATCCAGACCTGCCCGGTATCCGCGTCACCGCGACCGTCCGCACCACCGGCCGCACCGGGGTCGAGATGGAGGCGCTGACCGCCGTCATGACCGCCTGCCTGACCGTATACGACATGCTGAAGGCGGCGCAGAAGTCGATGGAAATTCAGGACATCCGCCTGCTGCGCAAGGATGGCGGCAAGTCCGGCCCCTACGAGGCGCCGCGATGATCTCGGTCACCGAGGCTCTTGAACGCGTTCTGGCCCTTGCCAACCCGCCGCGCCCCGAGGTTGTGTCCCTGGCCGACGCCCATGGCCGCGCTCTGCTGCAGCCCGCCGTGTCCCGGCTGACCCAGCCACCCTTCGACGCGTCCGCGATGGACGGCTATGCGATGCGGGCGGCCGATCTGGACGACGCCCTGACCGTGATCGGCACCAGCGCGGCAGGCCATCCGTGGGGCGGCACTGCCCGCCCAGGCACCGCCATCCGCATCTTCACCGGTGCACCGGTGCCGCAAGGCTTTGACCATGTCGAACTGCAGGAGAACGTGGACCGCGACGGCGACGTGATCCGCGTTGTGACGCGATCCGGGGGCAGCAACATCCGGGCGCGCGGCAACGACTTTGCGCAAGGCGATACCGTCGCGCCGGGGATCATCCTGGGCGCCGCTCATATCGGTCTGCTGGCCGCGATGAACGTCAACAATGTCACGGTCGCCGCCCGCCCCCGCGTCGCCATCCTGGCGGGCGGAGACGAGCTGGTTTCCCCCGGCACGGACCCTGCGGAGGGTCAGATCATCAGCTCGAACGACCTGGCCATTGCGGCCATGGTCCATGAAGCGGGCGGTGAGCCGCACATCCTGCCGATCGCGCGCGACACCGAGGACAGCCTGCGTGCCAGTTTTCGCGCGGCGGCGGACGCGGATCTGCTGGTCACCATCGGCGGCGCATCGGTCGGCGACCACGACCTGATCGGCAAGATCGCGCAGGAACACGGTATCGACCAGGCCTTCTACAAGGTCGCGCTGCGTCCCGGAAAGCCGCTGATGGCGGGCCGGATGGCGAAAGGCGCCATGCTGGGCCTGCCGGGAAATCCCGTATCGGCAATGGTTTGCGCGGTTCTGTTCATGCAGCCGCTGATCCGCGCGATGCAGGGGCTTCCGGCGGATGCGCCGTTGCGCAAGGCAAGGCTGGCCCATGACCTGCCGGCTGAAGGACCCCGTCAGCACTACCTGCGGGCGACATTGGCTGCGGGCGAGGACCTGCCCCTGATCGCGCCCTTTGCGGATCAGGATTCGGCACGGCTGGCGCTGATGGCACAGGCGAATGCACTGCTGGTTCGTCCGCCGCATGATCCGGCCAGGCCGGCGGGCGATCTGGTCGATTACATCCCCCTTGCCGCTAGTTAACTGTTTTTTCACCCTTTCACGGTCAACTGATTGACGCGATTCTGTGGATAAGCTAGAACAGACGCGGAACACGAAGAGAAGGGCGGGCCATGTTGACGAAAAAGCAGATCCAACTGCTTGAGTTCATCCAGAGGCGGATGGCACGGGACGGCGTGCCGCCTTCCTTCGACGAGATGAAGGATGCTTTGGACCTGCGGTCCAAGTCCGGCATCCACAGGCTTGTGACCGCGCTGGAGGAGCGAGGCTTCATCCGGCGCCTGCCGCATCGCGCCCGCGCGCTCGAGGTGCTTCGCCTGCCCGACGCCCTGTCCCACCTGACCGACGCCGCCCCCGAGGAGACGCGTCCGGCCTTCACGCCGCGCGTCATCTCGAACACGCGCCCCGCCCGCCCGCGCGGCGCCATGACGGTCGTCGACAGCCCTGCGGTTCAGTTGCCCCTGATGGGCCGTATCGCCGCCGGCGTGCCGATCGAGGCGATTTCCGAAGTGTCGCACCATGTGGCAGTGCCGGGAACGATGCTGTCGGGCCGTGAACATCACTACGCGCTTGAGGTGACCGGCGATTCGATGATCGAGGCCGGCATCAACGATGGCGACGTCGTGGTGATCCGCGAACAGGACACTGCGGAGACGGGCGACATCATCGTGGCCTTGGTGGACAATCAGGAAGCCACGCTGAAACGCTATCGCCGCAAAGGATCGATGATCGCGCTGGAGGCCGCCAATCCGGCCTACGAGACGCGTCTTCTTCCCGAAGACCGCGTGCGCATCCAGGGCCGGCTGGTCGGACTGATCCGCAGCTATTGACTCGCTTGCCGGGGCTGTGCCCCGGCATATCCTCAGGCGATCAGAAAGCCGGGTCCGGCGCGGGACAGCAGCTCCTCCGCCAGATCCGTTCCCATGGCCGCACCATCCGATGTCAGACCATCACGGACACCGGCGACGACCTCGCTGCCATCCGGGCGCAAGATTTCGCCGCGCAGCGTCATGCGGTCGCCATCCAGCGTAGCAAGCCCCGCGATGGGCGTCTGGCAGGATCCGTCCAAACGGCGCAGGAACGCGCGCTCTGCCTCGATCCGCAGTGCCGTCAGCGGATCGTTGATCGACGACAGCAGCATCGCACAGCCCTGATCGTCGGCACGGCGCTCGATGCCGATGGCCCCCTGTGCGACAGCGGGCAGCATCTCGTCCGGATCGATGGCGCTTTGGGCGACATGACGCATGTCCAGCCGCGACAGTCCTGCCATTGCCAGGAAGGTCGCCACGGCCACCCCGTCTGCAAGCTTCTGCAGGCGCGTCTGCACATTCCCCCGGAATTCCACCAACTGCAGATCGGGACGACGGTGTGCCAATTGGGCGCGCCGCCGCAGGCTGGAGGAACCAACGACCGCGCCCTGCGGCAGCGCGGTGATCGAGGCTACGTGCGGGCTGACGAAGGCGTCCCGAACATCCTCCCGCGGCAGCAGGCAGTCGATGACCAAGCCGTCCGGTTGCAGCGTGGGCATGTCCTTCATTGAATGCACGGCGATGTCGATCGCGCCCTCGGTCAAGGCCTCCTCGATCTCGCGGGTGAACAGGCCCTTGCCGCCGATCTGCGACAGGGGGCGGTCCAGGACGCGGTCGCCGGTGGTCTTGATCGGAACGATCTGGAACACGTCCTGCGGAAGGCCATGCGCAGCCATCAGGCGATCACGCGTCTCATGGGCCTGTGCCAAGGCCAGGACCGATCCGCGCGTGCCGATCCGAAGCGGTCGGGTGGGGGTGGGCATCTGTGTCATGCGCCACGGCATAGCCGCCGGGGCTGCGCTTGACAACGCCTGTCGCCTGACCTTCAAGGGGCGCAGGAGGCCCCATGACCAAACTTCTGCTGCGCGCCCTGGCCGGCGAGACACTGCCCACCCCGCCGATCTGGATGATGCGCCAAGCCGGGCGTTATCTGCCGGAATACCGTGCGACGCGCGCGCAGGCGGGCGATTTCCTGTCGCTCTGCTACAATCCCGACCTTGCCGCCGAGGTCACGCTGCAGCCGATCCGCCGCTTTGGCTTTGATGCCGCGATCCTTTTTGCCGACATCCTGCTGATCCCCCAGGCCCTGGGCGCCGACCTGTGGTTCGTCACCGGAGAGGGACCGCGGCTGTCCACCGTGACCAGGGCATCGGATTTGGCGCGGCTGAAACCGGCGGATCAGGTCGATGCGCAGCTGGCACCCGTCTATGAGACGCTGCGGATCCTGTCACGCGAACTGCCGCGGGAAACCGCCCTGATCGGCTTTGCCGGCGCGCCATGGACGGTCGCAACTTATATGGTCGCCGGCCGCGGCACCAAGGATCAGGGACCGGCGCATCTGCTGAAGGATCAGGACCGCGCGACATTCGCCGCGTTGATCGACCTGATCACGGATGCGACGATCCATTACCTGTCACGCCAGATCGAGGCCGGGGCCGAAGTCGTCAAGCTGTTCGACAGCTGGGCCGGCAGCCTGAAGGGCCAAGATTTCGACGACTTCGCGATCGCTCCGGTCAAGCGGATCATCGCCGCGCTGAAGGCGCGTCATCCCGGCGTGCCTGTCATCGCATTCCCCCGTGAGGCGGGCGAGCGTTATGTCGGGTTTCGGGCGGCGGTCGGAGCCGACTGCGTCGCGCTGGACAATTCGGTGTCGACCGATTGGGCCGCCCGCCACGTCCAGACCGAGGGCTGCGTCCAAGGCAACATGGACCCGCGGCACATGGTCATGGGCGGGCCCGAACTTGTCGCCGAGGCGCAGCGGATCACCCGCGCCCTACGCGGCGGTCCGCATGTCTTCAACCTGGGTCACGGGATCACGCCTGACGCCGATCCCGACAACGTCGCCCGGATGATCGAGGCGGTGCGCAGCGCCTAGCGCGCCACCGCCTTGGGATAGCCGTTCGCCCGCAGATCGTTCAGCGCGGCGATCAGGGCCTGCCGGTCGGTGAAGGGTCCCGCCATGATCAGCCGCAGCGATTTCGTCCTATCCGTTGTTCGCCCCTGCCCCGTCGGATAGCCGCGCGCGGCCAGCGCCCGCAGCACGATCATCGCGTTCCCCTCGTCGCCATAGGCACCGACCTGAACATACCGCGCCGACGCCGGGATCATCTCGGGTCCCGGCACAGCCACCGGCTTGGGCGCGGCGGCGACGGGCGCCGCAGGGGTCCGTGAGGTCGCACGACGGGCGGTGGCGCGCGGGGTCGCGGCAACCGTCGG
>NZ_VDDD01000182.1 GCF_006151785.1 Paracoccus marcusii | reverse complement strand
GGGGCGGGCGGCGGCAGGTCGTCCACCGGGGCTGCCTCGCCGCGCAGATGCGTCAGTCGGGCGCGCAGGTCCTCGGCCTCGGCGCGCAGGATGGCCAGCTGGCGGGCCAGCGCCACGCCCAGCCAGATCAGCGCCAGCGGCAGGACCGTCCCCATGATCGAGACGAGGCGCGCCACGCCCGACGGGCCGCCATCGGTGCCCGCGGGCCCAAGCAGCCAGAACAGCGCGACCAGGAACAGCCAGACGCCGGTCAGGGTAAAGCCGACCGTGGTCAGGCGGTCGCGGTTGGCCAGGCTGGCGATGCGTGCAATCAGGGACATGGCGTCATCCGTACCGGATCTCGACGATTTCATAGCTGCGCTGGCCGCCGGGGGTGGTCACCTCGACGCTGTCGCCCTCGTCCTTGCCGATCAGCGCGCGCGCCAGCGGAGAGCGGATGTTCAGCAGCCCGCGCTCGATGTCGGCCTCGGCCTCGCCCACGATCTGATAGTTGCGCTCTTCCTCGGTGTCCTCGTCGATCAGCTTGACGCGGGCGCCGAACTTGATGCTGCCCGACAGTTTCGCGGGGTCGATGACCTCGGCGCGCGACAGCAGGCTCTCCAGCTCCTTGATGCGCCCCTCGACGAAGCCCTGCTTTTCACGGGCGGCGTGGTATTCGGCGTTCTCCGACAGGTCGCCATGTTCGCGCGCTTCGGCAATGGCGCGGATGATGGCGGGACGTTCCTTGGATTTCAGCTGCCCCAGTTCGCGTTCCAGCGCTGCCGCGCCGGTGGGGGTCATCGGTATCTTTTCCATCGCTGCCCTGGTCCTTGTTGGGATGCGTTTGTCCTGCGGGTGCCAAACCAACGCCCCTGCCATTGCGGAATGGCAGGGGCGCGGAAGCTGATCGGGGACATGGTCACCAAAATGACGCTCAATGCAAGCCTGCATGGCCCGAATCGCGCAATCGCACGCGGCCAACCGCCGCGTCACGATTGCCCCCGCCCGCCGGGGTCGCTATCTGTTTGGCAGCCAGATTGCCACGGAGGGGGCCCCAGCACATGACAGACCAGACCGAGATCGTTCGCGAATCGATGGAATACGACGTCGTGATCGTGGGCGCGGGGCCGGCGGGCCTGTCGGCCGCGATCCGGCTGAAGCAGATCGACGCCGAACTGTCCGTCGTGGTCCTGGAAAAGGGCTCGGAGGTGGGCGCCCACATCCTGTCGGGTGCCGTTCTGGACCCCTGCGGGCTGGACCGGCTGATCCCCGACTGGCGCGACAAGGGCGCCCCGGTCACCACCGAGGTGACCGACGACAACTTCTATGTCCTGGGCGAGGCGGGGCAGGTCCGCGTGCCGAACTGGCCGATGCCGCCGCTGATGTCGAACCACGGCAACTACATCGTCAGCATGGGCAATGTCTGCCGCTGGCTGGCCGAACAGGCCGAGGCCCTGGGGGTCGAGATCTTCCCCGGCATGGCCGCCAGCCAGGTGGTCTGGGACGGGGATCGCGTGAAGGGTGTCGTCGCCGGAGAGTTCGGTCGCGAACCCGATGGCAGCATCGGCGACGGATACGAGCCGGGGATGGAACTGCACGGCAAGTACGTCTTCATCGCCGAAGGCGTGCGCGGCAGCCTGGCCAAGCAGATCGACGCGCGGCTGAACCTGTCGGCCCATGGCGATCCGCAGAAGTTCGGCCTGGGCATGAAGGAGATCTGGGAGGTCTCCCCTGACAAGTTCCACAAGGGTCGCGTCGTGCACACGATGGGCTGGCCCCTGGGCAAGAATGCCGGCGGCGGCAGCTTCATTTATCACCTCGAGAACAACCAGGTTCTGGTCGGCTTCGTGGTCCACCTGAACTATGCCAATCCGTACCTGTATCCCTACATGGAGTTCCAGCGCTTCAAGCACCATCCGATGGTCGCGGACCTCTTGGAGGGGGCCAAGCGCATCAGCTATGGCGCCCGTGCCATCACCGAGGGCGGCTGGCAGTCGCTGCCGCAGCTGTCCTTCGACGGCGGCGTGCTGCTGGGCTGTTCGGCGGGCATGGTCAACGTGCCGCGCATCAAGGGCAACCACAACGCGATGATCTCGGGGATCGAGGCCGCCGATGCCGCCGCCGCCGCGATCAAGGCGGGGCGCGAGGGCGACCGGCTGACCGATTACGACGGCGCGGTGCGCGGCGGTGCCATCGGTGCCGACCTGAAGCGCGTGCGCAACGTCAAGCCGATCTGGTCGCGCCTTGGCCTGTCGGCCAGCCTGATGCTGGGTGCGGTGGACATGTGGACCGCCAATCTGACCGGCTGGAACCCCCTGGGCACCTGGAGCCACGGCAAGTCGGACGCCGCCGCCACCGGCAAGGCGCGCGATCACAAGCCGATCGACTATCCGCGCCCGGACGGCAAGCTGTCCTTCGACCGGCTGACCAACGTGGCGTTTTCCTTTACCAACCACGAGGAAAGCCAGCCCTGCCACCTGAAGCTGCGCGACCCGTCAGTACCGATCGCGGTGAACCTTCCGGAATATGCCGAACCCGCGCAGCGCTATTGCCCCGCAGGCGTCTATGAGGTGGTCGAGGATGCTTCGGGCCCGCGCTTCGTCATCAATTTCCAGAACTGCGTCCACTGCAAGACCTGCGACATCAAGGATCCCAGCCAGAACATCGTCTGGACGACCCCGCAGGGCGGAGACGGGCCGAACTATCCCAACATGTGACCGTGGTCCGATAAGGCAGGTCGAGGCGGGTTCCTTGTCCCGACCTGCCGGTGGCTTGCAGCCTTGCGCCCCGTGCCGGGGCGGCTTGGCCCATCTAGCCGCTGCGGCAGGTTCCGGCCCTTGGATCAGGGGCAACCCTCAGGTCGCTGTCACAGGCGATCTTTCGGGCACGGGACCGGGTCTGCGCATCCTCGCAGGTCTGGACCATCTTTTGCAGGATGGCGCAGATCTGGGGGTCGATGATCGTCATGACATGCTCCTCTTCGTCAGAAATGCACGCAAAGCGTGTATTGAACCATACGGTTCGGTCATTTGGCCAGACCAAACTCACCCGGTCGGCAGATTGTCGTAGGCGCGGGCGCCGCGATCGCAGTCCGGGCAGATGGCTGTACAAATAGCCAAGTGCGCAAAATGGACAAACGGGGGTACACACATCGTGTAGTTGTTCGAGGTATCGAGTATGCAAGGTGTTCCGACGGAAACGACGTTTCGGCTGTCCATGTCCGACAAGGACTGGGAGATCATCGACACGGCGCTGACGGCTTATTCCCACAATGCGGTCTATCGCGACCTGCGCGACAAGCTGGACATGCAGGTCGCCATGGTCCGCGCGCTGGACGGTGCGACGCGCAGCGCCAAGGTCGCCGGCCACCGCGACGCACGCGACGACAGGGCGCGGACCCCGGCCGGGCCGCGTCAGGATCGCCGCTCGACCGCATAGGCCGGCGGGGTCGCGATCAATCGAGGCAGGGCCGTCTGCGATGCAGGGCAGGCGGCGTCGGCGCCTGGACGGTGTCTGACCTGGGTACGCTTTGCCTTCGAAATCACTTGATGGCAGGTGGCATTCGGTATCCAACTCTACGGATCAAAGCATCGCGCAGGAGGTGGCAAGTTATGCCCCGTATGACGCTGACGGGAATGCCGGGGCACCACCCGGTCGTTCTCAGTTTCGAGGCCGACACCCGGTTCACCATCGAGAACGGACCCGAGGGGGCGACCATCCTTGGCCTGCATCGGCAGGGGTCCCAGCAGATCGTCCATGTCCGCGAGACGCGCGATCAGATCATCGCGGCCCGCGCGGCAGCGCTGTCGAACGCTCCGTCCCGCTAACACGCAGGGCGTCAGGCCGGATCGCCGGACATCTGGTGCAGGGCGTCGATGATCTGGTCCGTGGGATAAGGCTTTGGAAAGAACCGCGCACCGGGCGGCAGGTCGGCGTCCCTGACGCCCAGGATCCCCGACGCGACGATGATGCGGATGTCGGGCCAAGTGGCGCTGACATGGGCGGCCAGCTTCAGGCCGTTCATCGATCCGGGCATCTCGACATCGGTGAACAGGATGGCGATGTCGGAGGTGCCGTTCAGCGTGGCCAGCGCGGCGTCGGCAGACTTGGCCTCGTAGGTCCGAAAGCCCGCGTCGTGCATCATGTCGACGGCTTCCATCCGGATCAGGATTTCGTCCTCGACGACAAGGACGGCGTTGCGGGGCTGGGACATGATGGTTCTTCCGGGGATGGGGTGGCGGACGCTCAGTCCTGCTGCGTCAGGCCGGTCAGCGGTGATGTCAGTTCGAAACGCAAACCGCCGGGGTCATAATCCAGTTCCGCGATCCCGTCGAAGTATCCCGCAAGGGCCTGTTCGATCATCCGGCTGCCAAAGCCCTGACGGCGGGGCGGGGTGACGGTCGGCCCGCCATGTTCCTGCCAGGACAGGCGAAAGCCGATAGGCTCCGCATGGTCGTCGCGGTCCCACCGGACCTGGACATGGCCCGTCTCGACGGACAGGGCGCCGTATTTCATCGCGTTGGTGGCCAGTTCGTGTAGCGCCATGGTCAGGGCCAGCGCCTGCTTGGACCCCAAGGCCAGGTTCGGCCCCGCGACCCGGAAGCGGTCCGCGCTCATGCGGTGGGGGCCCAGGGCCGCCTCGACCACCTCGGTGATGGCGGTTTCTGTCCAGGTCGCCTTGACCAGGCGGTCATGGGCCCGCGCCATGATGCCGATGCGCGACTGGATGGACATGCGGGCCTGGTCCAGCGTCTCGGCCTGGCGCAGGGTCTGCGAGACGATGGAATGCACCATCGCCATCGAGTTCTTGACCCGGTGGTTCATCTCTCCCAGCATCAGCTGAAGCTGTTCCTCGACCACCTTGATGCGGTTGATGTCCGTGCAGCTGCCGTACCAGCGGGTGATCCGCCCCGTCGCATCGCGGACCGGCTTGGCGCGACCCAAGACCCACCGGTATTCGCCGGACCGGTGCCGCAGGCGATACTCGATCTCGTAGGGCTGGCCGGTCTCCAGGCTTTGACGCCAGCGCGCCCATGTGCGGTCCTGATCGTCGGGATGGAACATCCCGGCCCAGGCCTCGCCGTCGGTCGAGCCTTCGGGCACGCCGGTGAATTCGTACCAACGGTGGTTGTAATAGTCGTGAAAGCCGTCCGGGCGGGTCGACCAGATCATCTGGTCGACGGAATCGGCGATGGCGTGGAACTTGGCCTCGCTGTCGTGCAGCTGCGCCTCGCGGGTCTGCAGCTCGTGCATGCGGTCGCGCGCCTCGTACTGCCGCGCGCGGGCCTTGAGGGCAGAGCGGACCGCGCGCACCAGCTCCTCCGCGTGCAGCGGTCGCGACAGCACCACCCCGTTCTGCAGCGCGTCGATGCGGGCCTTGGCCCGGTCCGATCGATGCCGCGACGTCCCGTTCGCCAGAACGATGAAAGGAACGTCCGACCAGGACGGCTGATCGGCCAGGGCCTGCTGCAGCAGCCCCTCATCCGCGGCGACCAGCGCCTCCTCGGTGACCAGGGCCACGCCGATGGTCACACCGACCAGCCCCGCCAGCGCGGGCAGGTCCCGCGCCTGGACCGACGCGATGCCGACCTTGTCCAGCAGCGCCGCGGCCACGGCGGCGTCGCGGCCCCGCGGCGCCA
>NZ_VDDD01000017.1 GCF_006151785.1 Paracoccus marcusii | reverse complement strand
GGGCGCGGGCAGGTCCGGGGCCTGGCCCGCGTCCAGCGCCTCGCCCAGATCGGCGGCGCGGGCCAGCATGGCGTCGTCCGGGATCATGTCGGCCTTGGCCAGCACCGGCAGCCAGGCGGAGGCCGCATCCTCGGCCACCGGGCCAAGCGCCACCGCGAACCACCCGTCGGGCAGACGCCACAGCCCGGCCTCGGGGAAATCGGCCCGGAACCGCGCCAGCGCGGCGCGGGCCTCGGGTTCGGCCTGAACCGATTCCAGCCGCAGATAGGCGTCGGGCGACGGCGGGGCCACCACAGCCGGGGCCGTCGCCGCGGTATCGCCCACCGGCATCAGCGCGGTCCCCGGCGCGGGGGTGCTGACGAACGCGTCCTGGGGCACCTTGCCGGCCTGCTTCAGCCGCTCCAGCAGGGGCCCGGCGCGATCCTCGGGCAGCGGCCCAATGGCGATCCCCGTCCAGCCGCCCGGCAGGGCCAGCGTCACGACCCCGTCGAACCGGTCGGCCCATCCCTGCGCCGCCTGCGCCGCCGCCTGGGGATCGCGCTTGGCCTCCAGACGGATCACCGCGCCCTGGGCCAGCGCCGCACCGGGCAGCGCCCCCGCCAGGACCAGTCCCATCACCAAGCGCAAAGGCGTCGTCATCCTGTCCATCCTGTCGCGGGTGTCCTGCCCGCCGTCGGGCCTTCATTGACCCTGTTGCATCGCGCGCCTAGAAGACGCCTTGCCCGATCTACGCAAAAGGATGGCCCGATGACCAGCCCCAACCGACCCCGCAGTTTCCAGGAGATCATCTTGGCGCTGCAGACCTATTGGGCAGGCCAGGGCTGCGCCGTCCTGCAGCCCTATGACATGGAGGTGGGCGCCGGGACGTTCCACCCCGGGACCACGCTGCGCTCTCTTGGATCGCGGGCCTGGGCCGCGGCCTATGTCCAGCCGTCGCGCCGCCCCACCGATGGCCGGTACGGAGAGAACCCCAACCGCCTGCAGCACTACTATCAGTTCCAGGTCATCATCAAACCGTCGCCCCCCGACCTGCAGGAGCTGTATCTGGGCAGCCTGCGCGCCATCGGACTGGACCCGATGGTCCATGACGTCCGCTTCGTCGAGGATGACTGGGAATCGCCTACGCTCGGCGCATGGGGCCTGGGCTGGGAGGTCTGGTGCGACGGCATGGAGGTCAGCCAGTTCACCTACTTCCAGCAGGTCGGCGGTCATGACTGCCGCCCCGTCTCCGGAGAGCTAACCTATGGCCTGGAACGCCTGGCCATGTACGTGCTGGGCGCGGAACACGTGATGGACATGCCCTTCAACGACCCGGACAGCCCGATCGCGCTGACCTATGGCGACATCTTCCGCCAGACCGAACAGGAATACTCGCGCTGGAACTTCGACCAGGCCGACACGGACATGCTGTTCCAGCATTTCAAGGACGCCGAGGCCGAATGCGCCCGCATCCTGGCCGCCGACCGCACCGACGGCGCGGGCCGCACCATCCCGATGGCGCATCCCGCCTATGACCAGGCGATCAAGGCCAGCCACCTGTTCAACCTGCTGGACGCGCGCGGTGTGATCTCGGTCACGGAACGCCAGGCCTATATCGGCCGGGTTCGGGCGCTGGCCAAGGGCTGCGCCGATCTGTTCCTGACCACCGATGCGGCGGGGTCGCCCGCGTGAACTGGGGCAAGGTCGCGGCGCTGGCCCTGCTGGGCAGCACCATCGCCGCGGGCGCGGGCATGTGGTACGCGCAGGAATACCTATACTATGACCCGATCGACCCGAACGGCCCCGATGCCGCCATCGCGGTGACCACCCCTGCCGGCGAACGACCCCTGACCCTGACCGGGTTCGAGGGGATCGACGCCGACAGCAGCCCGCTGCGCTGGCGCGCCTGCGCCACGGTGGACACGGTTCCCGCCGACGCCCTGCCCTTTGACGGCGCCACGCCCCTGAACGCGCCCGGCTGGTTCGCCTGCTTCGACGCAGCGCGGATCGGCGGCGACCTGGAAAGCGGCGCCGCCCGCGCCGTGCTGTCGGTCAGCGAGATCCGCCCCGACGTGGACCGCGTACTGGCCGTCTATCCCGACGGCCGCGTCTACGGCTGGCACCAATACAACGACAAGACCCCGGAACGCGGAGTGATGGACTGATGCCCGACCTGCTGATCGAGCTTTTCTCGGAGGAAATTCCCGCCCGCATGCAGGCCCGCGCGCGCGAGGACCTCAAGCGCCTGGTGACCGATGGCCTGGTTCAGGCCGGCCTGACCTATGCCAGCGCAGGTACCTTCAGCACGCCGCGCCGCCTGGCCCTGGCGGTCGAGGGCCTGACCGCCGCCAGCCCTACCACGCATGAGGACCGCAAGGGCCCCCGCACCGACGCCCCCGATGCCGCGCTGGAGGGCTTTTTGCGATCCACCGGGCTGACCCGCGACCAGCTGCAGGCCCGCGACGACAAGAAGGGCCAGGTCTGGTACGCGACCGTCACCAAGCCCGGCCGCCCCGCCGCCGACATCGTGGCCGAAGTGCTGGAGACGACAATCCGCAATTTCCCCTGGCCCAAATCCATGCGGTGGGGGTCGGGCAGCCTGCGGTGGGTGCGCCCGCTGCATTCGATCCTGTGCATCCTGTCGGACGAGGCCGGCGCGACCGTTGTGCCGCTGACCGTCGACGGCATTGCAGCGGGCAACACCACCCGCGGCCACCGCTTCATGGCGCCCGACGTGTTCACGGTCAGCGGCTTTGACGACTATGCCGCCAAGCTGCGCCGCGCCCGCGTGATGCTGGACACCCAGGAGCGCGCCGCCGAGATCCGGTCGCAGGCCGACAACCTGGCCTTTGCACGCGGCTGGCAGATCGTCCCCGACGACGCCCTGCTGGCCGAGGTCGCGGGCCTGGTCGAATGGCCCGTGCCCCTGATGGGCGTGATCGAGGACCGCTTTCTGGCCCTGCCCCCCGAGGTGCTGCAGACCTCGATGAAGGAGCACCAGAAGTTCTTCTCGGCCCGCAATCCGTCAACGGGCCGGATCGAAGGGTTCGTGACCGTCGCCAACATCCAGACGCCCGACGACGGCGCGACGATCCTGGCCGGCAACCAGCGCGTCCTGGCCGCGCGCCTGTCGGACGCGGCGTTCTTCTGGGAAAACGACCTACGCGAGGCGAAATCAGGAATGGCGGCCTGGGCCGCGGGCCTGGCTTCGGTCACCTTCCACAACAAGCTCGGCTCGCAGGCCGACCGGATCGAACGCATCGCGGCCCTGGCCCGCGAAATCGCTCCCTTGGTCGGCGCCGATCCCGATCAGGCCGAACGCGCCGCGCGCCTGGCCAAGCTGGACCTGCGCTCGGCCATGGTCGGAGAGTTCCCCGAACTGCAGGGCACGATGGGCCGCTACTACGCGCTCGAGGCCGGCGAACCCGCGGCGGTCGCCGACGCCGCCCGCGACCACTACTCGCCCCTCGGCCCCTCCGACGCGGTGCCCACCGCGCCGGTCTCGGTCGCCGTGGCGCTGGCCGACAAGATGGATACGCTGACGGGGTTCTGGGCCATCGACGAAAAGCCGACCGGGTCGAAGGACCCCTTCGCACTGCGACGGGCGGCCTTGGGGGTGATCCGGCTGATCGTCGGGAACAACCTCACTGTGCCCCTTCAGAGCGTCATGTCGACAATGGTGCGGAAGTCCGACATGTTGCACGCCGAAAGCGACAGCGGGATCGTCGGCCCATCTCCTGACCAATATTTGCGGGACCTCCTCTCCTTCCTCCACGACCGCCTGAAGGTCTATCTGCGCGATCAGAGCATCCGCCACGACATCATCGACGCGGTGCTGGCGCAGGAGGGCAATGACGACTTGGTCCGCGTGGTGGCCCGCACTACCGCACTGAACGCGATGCTGGCGACTGAGGACGGCCGCAACCTGACCCAGGGCCTGAAACGCGCCGGCAATATCCTGGCCCAGGCCGAGGAGAAGGACGGCGTCGAATACAGCTTCGGCGCCGACGTCAAGTTCGCCGAGACGGACCAGGAACGCGCCCTCTTCACCGCGTTGGACACCGCCGAACCGGCGATCCGCCACGCCATGGCCAGGCAGGACTTCCCCGCAGCCATGACCGCCATCGCAGCCCTGCGCACGCCGATCGACGCGTTCTTCGAGGCCGTGCAGGTCAACACCGACAGCCAGATCGTCCGGCGCAACCGCCTGAACCTGCTGTCCCGCATCCGCGAAGCCGGTCGCCAGATCGCCGACTTCACCCGCATCGAAGGCTAAAGCCCCCCAAACGAAAACGGCCCGGAGATTGCTCTCCGGGCCGTCTTTGTATGTCCGCCCTGCCGCAGGGGAGCCCGAGGGGACGGCACGTCCCCTCGGCGGGGGGTGCGGGGGGCTGGCCCCCCGCCGGCCGTCGCGGGACGCAATCAGACCGCGCGTTCCACCATCATGTGCTTGATCGACGCGATGGCCTTGGCGGGGTTCAACCCCTTGGGGCAGGTGTTGGTGCAGTTCATGATCGTGTGGCAGCGATACAGCTTGAAGGGATCCTCAAGCTCGTCCAAACGCTCGCCCGTCGCCTCGTCGCGCGAGTCGATGATCCAGCGATAGGCGTGCAGCAGCGCGGCCGGCCCCAGGTACCGATCGCCGTTCCACCAGTACGACGGGCAGGCCGTCGAACAGGAGGCGCACAGGATGCACTCGTACAATCCGTCCAGCTTCTTGCGGTCCTCGATCGACTGCCTCCACTCCTTGCCGGGGGTCGGCGTCTTGGTCTGCAGATAGGGGTTCACGGACGCGTGCTGCGCATAGAAATGCGTCAGGTCCGGCACCAGGTCCTTGACCACCGGCATGTGCGGCAACGGATAGATCGCGACGTCGCCCTTGACCTCGTCGATGCCGAAGATGCAGGCCAGCTTGTTGCCGCCGTCGATCACCATCGCGCAGGACCCGCAGATCCCCTCGCGGCAGGACCGGCGGAAGGACAGGGTCGGGTCGATCTCTGCCTTGATCTTGATCAGGGCGTCCAGCATCATCGGCCCGCACTTGTCCAGATCGACGAAATACGTGTCCAGACGCGGATTCTCGCCAGTCTCGGGGTCCCACCGATAGATCTTGAACTTCTTTACGTTGGTTGCGCCCTCGGGCTTGGGCCAGGTCTTGCCGACGCGGATCTGACTGTTCTTGGGCAGGGTGAACTGGACCATGGGTAGCTCCTTTCAGAGAGTGCCTTCGGACGGCACATGGGCCGCAAACAGGGGTTGCGACCGGGCCACCAGATCGGCCACCCGGTCGCGGGCATGAGGGTTCAGCGCCAGCCCGTTCAGGCGGCGCAGGAATTCAGTGGCGCCGGGCGTCAGACGCTCCATCGCGCGGGATTCCAGCGGCGGCAATGCGTCCAAACGCGCATCAGGGACACCCACCAGCGACAGCAGCTGACGGCCGGGACGATCGGCGTCCGCCTCGTCCTCCAAACGCAGCCGGGTAACAGGAACAGACGACAGCGCGCCGTCCAACCGCCGCAGCAGGTCGCCCCATCCGGGCAGTTCGGACGTCTGCGCGCGGAATTCGGGCAGCGTCAAGGCATAGCCGTCGGTGCGCACGGCCTGCGCCCAGACCGACGGAAGCCACGCCGTCATCCGACGGGTATAGACCACCACATGCGGGGCAAAGCCGCGATCGGCCGCGACCTGCACCAGCGTCGCCAGCATCGCGGGCAGTGCCGGGAACAGACGGGTCTCTCCGCCGTTGCCGGGCATCGCGCCGGCCAGATTCTCATGGGACAGGATCACCGGGCGGTCGTCGTCCGGCAGACCGTCCAGCACCGTCTCGAACGTCGAGACCAGCGTGGCGCGGTGATCATCGTCGGGGGCAAGGCTGCATGCGATGGCCGCACGTCCAAGCGGACGCATCGGCGTCCCCTCCTCGGGCGTGCGGATCACGACCGCGTCCGCCAGCACCGGGGCCGAACGGCGCAGGAACCGTTGCAGGCTGGTGGTACCGGTCTTCTGGACGCCGACATGCAGGAACAGCGGACGGCTCACGGCGTCCCCCGCCAGCCGGGCTGGTCGGCCAGCGCGCGCTCGGGCATCTGGCCCGACCGGCGCTGGACGCAGCGGTTGAAGACGTCGGACGGATCGCGGCCGCGGATGTAGTCGCTACTGATCTCCAGCTCGACGCTGCCAAAGCCACGCGTGCCCCCCGACCCCGAGCCGACACCCATCGCGATACTCCCGCGCGGGCGTTCGGCCATTTCGGCGTCGCGCAGGCAGCTTCGTTCGGCCTGGTCCACCGGGACCGGACCGCAGGCCGCCACCACAGGCAGCAGACCCACGAAGATTGCCCGCGCGATCATCAGATCACGCCGTGCGCGCCGCGGCGGCGATGCACTGCGTCGTCGCCGGACGCGACACGATCGCGGCCACGCTGTCGGCGGTGCCGGTCACGCCCGAGCGCGACATCTGCGCGATGTCGATCAGCTCGGCGGTCGAGGCGTTGTTGACCACGCAGTCGGTATAGGGCGTGACATTGACGCCCGGCAGGCGGCGCTGCATCTCGCTGTCGACGACGTTGCGGGCGATCTGGCGCGACGCCGCGTCCAGCACGGTCGGCGCGGGCGCGACGCCGGGGGCGGTCGGCACGGCGGGGCCGGTCATGGGGACCGGGGCGACGCAGCCCGCCAGGGTGGCGGCGGCAATGCCGAAAGCGGCGATGAGATTGAAGCGCATCAGTAAACCCTTTTCTTCGGAGCGATCTTTTGCAGGTCGATCCCGCCTTCCTCGGCCGTGGTCAACGGCTCCAGGTGGACGGGGCGGTAGGCCAGTTTAACCTTGTTCCCATCGACCCAGGCAAGCGAATGCTTGCGCCAGTTGGCGTCATCCCGCTCAGGGTAATCCTCGTGCGCATGGGCGCCGCGGCTCTCCTTGCGGGCCTCGGCCGCGACGATCGTTGTCAGGGCGTTGGGCATCAGGTTGGTCAGCTCCAACGTTTCCATCAGGTCCGTGTTCCAGATCAATCCGCGATCGGTGACCTTGATGTCATCCATCTTGCCCGCGATGCCCTCCATCTTGACCACGCCCTCGGCCAGGGTCTTGTCGGTGCGGAAGACGGCAGCATCCAGCTGCATCGTGCGCTGCATCTGGTCGCGCAGCTCCGCGGTGGCCATGGTGCCTTTGGCATGGCGCAGCCCGTCGAAACGGTCCAGCGCGCGGTCGACCTCGGCCTTGTTGGTTGCGGGAACGGCACCGGCACGGTCCACGACCTCGCCGGCGCGGATCGCGGCGGCGCGGCCGAACACCACCAGGTCGATCAAGCTGTTCGACCCAAGACGGTTCGCACCATGCACCGACGCACAGCCAGCCTCGCCCACGGCCATCAGGCCGGGGAAGATCGCATCGGGATTTTCTTCCGTCGGCGCAAGGACTTCGCCCCAATAGTTCGTGGGAATTCCACCCATGTTGTAGTGAACCGTCGGCAAAACCGGGATCGGCGCACGGGTCAGATCGACACCGGCAAAGATCTTGGCGCTTTCACTGATGCCGGGCAGGCGCAGGTCCAGCGTCTCCGGCGGCAGGTGCATCAGGTTCAGGAAGATGTGGTCCTTGTCGGGACCGACGCCGCGACCTTCGCGGATCTCCATCGTCATGCAGCGGCTGACGACGTCGCGGCTGGCCAGGTCCTTGTAAGTGGGCGCATAGCGCTCCATGAACCGCTCGCCTTCCGAGTTCGTCAGGTAACCGCCTTCGCCCCGCGCGCCTTCGGTGATCAGGCAGCCCGAGCCGTAGATGCCGGTCGGGTGGAACTGCACGAATTCCATGTCCTGCAGCGGCAGGCCCGCGCGGGCGACCATGCCGCCACCGTCGCCGGTGCAGGTATGGGCGCTGGTCGCGCTGAAATAGGCGCGGCCATAGCCGCCGGTCGCCAGCACCACCATCTTGGCGTTGAAGACGTGCATCGTGCCGTCATCCAGCTTCCAGCAGACGACGCCGGTGCAGCGGCCATCGGTGATGATCAGGTCCAACGCGAAATATTCGATGAAGAACTCCGCGTTGTTCTTCAGCGACTGGCCGTACAGGGTGTGCAGGATGGCGTGGCCGGTGCGGTCGGCCGCGGCGCAGGTGCGCTGGACCGGGGGGCCTTCGCCGTATTCGGTGGTATGGCCGCCGAAGGGGCGCTGATAGATGCGCCCGTCCTCGGTCCGGCTGAACGGGACGCCGTAATGCTCAAGCTCGTAGACGGCCTTGGGGGCCTCGCGCGCCAGGTATTCCATGGCGTCGGTGTCGCCCAGCCAGTCCGACCCCTTGACGGTGTCGTACATGTGCCACTGCCAGCTGTCGGGGCCCATGTTGGACAGCGACGCGGCGATGCCGCCCTGGGCCGCGACGGTGTGCGAGCGCGTCGGAAAGACCTTGGTCACGCAGGCCGTGCGCAGCCCCTGTTCGGCCATGCCGAGCGTCGCGCGCAGACCCGCGCCGCCGGCCCCGACGACGACCACGTCATAGTCATGAACGATTGTTTCGTAAGCTGCCATGTCGTCCTCAGATCGCGGGAAGGGTGAAGGCCATCTTGGCCAGCGCAAAGATGGCGGCGGCGATCACGCCCCAGCCAAAGATCGCGATGGCGACCATCGTCAGTTGCTGGGCGGTGCCGTGGACATAGTCCGCGATTGCCCCGCCCTGAGAGCCCTTAATGAAATGGATCATGCCTACGATGACGAACAGCGCGGTGATGATGCCGGGAAAGGGTCGGCCGAAATGGGCCACGACCTGATCCTGGGGCAGGCCGATGGCGCCGCCCACGGCGATCAGGAACAAGGGCGTCAGCACGATCAGCGCATAGCTGCTCATCGTGATGTTCCAGTGATGCGCGGTGCCGGCGCGGGCAGAGCCCAGACCCTGGGCGGCCTTGCGGGGGGTGATGTAACGCATGATGCCCTCAGCCGATGAAGAAGATGATCAGGCTCAGCACGGTCAGCGCGACCGAACCGATGATGATGGCCCAGGAGCCGCGCTTGGCCTCGTCGATCTCAAGGCCCAGGCCGTTGTCGTAGAACAAGTGGCGCACGCCCGACAGCGCGTGGAACCACAGCGCCCAGGTGGAGGCTGTCATGATCAGGAAGCCCAGCCAGGACCGCAGGACCCAATCGGCCGTGGCGAAGGCGCCGGGGCTGCTGACTGCGGCGACCAGCCACCAGACCAGCAGCAGGATGCCCACCGACAGTGCGTGCCCGGTGATGCGCGTCAGGATCGAGGTGACCGCGGGGATCGGCAGGCGATAGACCTGAAGATGGGGGGAAAGGGGCCGGTTGCCCCGGTTCACGTCGGCCATCGGCGGCCCTCCTTTGTCGGTTCAGCTTGTCCCGTCGCAGGGGCCCGGAAGGGACCGGGCTGGCCGCGCGGGCTGGCGATTGGTGCCGTTCTTGACGCTACAGATGCCATCTGTCATCCGCAGATACCACCCCGCGCGCGCAAATGACGCGGAAATGGGGCTTTGTGATCACAGGCACGGCGGCTGTGATCACAGGTTTCCCGCCGTTAGCGGCGGACATCGAAACGTCGCGACTCGACGCGCCGTCACACCGGCATCAGCGCCCAATAGTCCAGATCCAGCAGCACGTCCGGCAGGTACTTGCCCTGATCGTCGCGCAGCGTGCCGGCCGGCGCGCCGTTCCGCGTCGCGACCAGCCGCAGGCGGATCGCGCCGATGCCCGGCGCATCCGTCGGCGCACGCTCCAGCACCTGGGACCAGGCGCGCACCGTATCGCCGGCAAAGCATGGATTGGCATGCGCTCCGGCATTCAGCGCCACGATCATCTGCGCGTTGGCCAACCCGTTGAAGGACAGCGCGCGCGCCAGGCTAATGACATGGCCGCCATAGATCAGCCGCCGCCCGTCGGGACGATGCGTGGCGTCGAAATGCACCTTGGCCGTGTTCTGCCACAGGCGGGTGGCCAGCATGTGCTCGGCCTCCTCGATGGTGACGGCGTCGACATGATCGATGACCTCGCCCACGGCATAATCGCCCCATCGGTGCGGTTCCCCTGCCAGATCAAAGTCGTATTCGGCAAAGCTCAACCCCTCCGGCACGATCAGGTCGGCCGCGTCGACGCTGTCGGCCAGATCGGGAACCACCGCCTCGGGCGCGGGGGACTGGGGGTCGCGCTTGCGGACCATGACCCACCGGACATAGTCCAGCACGACTTCGTCCACCTGGTTCAGACCCTGGGTCCGCACCCAGACCACGCCCGACTGGCCGTTGGAGTTCTGCCGCAGGCCGATCACCTCGCTCTCGGAGCGCAGCGTGTCGCCGGGCCAGACCGGCCGCAGCCAGCGCCCCTGGGCGTATCCCAGATTGGCCACCGCGTTCAGGCTGACATCGGGCACCGTCTTGCCGAAGACCGTGTGGAAGGCCAGCAGATCGTCCAGCGGGCTGCCGTCCAGACCACAGGTGATCGCGAATTCGTCCGACGAATACAGCGCATGCCGCGCAGGATAGAGCGCGTGGTACAGCGCCCGTTCGCCTTCCGCCACGGTGCGGGGCACGGCGTGGCGGATGGTCTGGCCGACGGTGTAATCCTCGAAGAACCGGCCGGGATTGGTCTTGGTCATTGCTGTCCCAGCTTCATGTCGGGGTGGTATTCGGCCTCGATCTCCTTGGTGACGGCCTGCCCCATGCGCATCACGCCCTTGATCGGGTCATGGGCCATTGACGGGCTGCCATGCAGCGACCAGCCCTTGGACAGGGCCTCGCTGACGCGGTGGCAGAACTTGGACGTGTCGTCGTCGGTGATGCAGCGATAGATCAGGGGCATGTCAGGCTCCTCCGAAGGGCCAGGGGCCGATCCAGCCGTGGATCAGGCCGATCACGATCATGACGATGACGGCGCCGACGGCGGCCATCGCCTCCTTGCGGGCGGGGAAGGGTCCGGTCGGGCGGACCCAGGGGCTGGCGCGGTTGATCGCCACCATCTCGACGAAGGACCAGGCCAAGAGGCCGCCGAACAGGATGAAGGACGGCGTGTCGCCGTTCACCAGCAGATGCGCGCCCGCCCACAGGGCAAAGCCCCACAGCATCGGGTGGCGGGTCATCGCGGTCACGCGGGTCTTCATGCCGCTGGCCGCGAACAGATAGAGGGCGACCAGGACCAGCAGGTTGTTGATTCCCACCAGCGCCGGGTTCGGCCCCCAGAAGAACGCGCCCGTCGCGCCCTGATAGCCGATGACCATCAGGATGATCGACAGGACCAACAGGCCCGTGACCATGCCTTTGCCCCGCTCGCCCATCGAGGCGCGGCTGGCGGGGGCCACCCGCTTGTAGAGATGCGCCGCCCACCACAGGGCCACGCCTAGGATCAGGATCAGCATCTGGCTTTCCTCTTGCTGGAGCTTGTGGCGCGCAGACTGCCCTTATTGCGCCATGGCCGCAATCGCCTGCGCACGGTCCAGCGTCTGGCGCGCGGTGGCGACGTGCAGGTTCTCGACGATGCGGCCATCGACGACGGCGACACCCTGCCCCTGCGCGGTGGCCGCATCAAACGCCTCGATCTGGCGGCGGGCCAGGGCGACCTCCTCCTCGGTGGGCGCGAAGGCGGCGTTGGCGATGTCCAGTTGGGCGGGGTGGATCAGGGTCTTGCCGTCGAACCCCATGTCGCGGCCCTGTTCGCATTCCGCGCGCAGGCCGTCTTCGTCCTTGAAGGCGTTGAAGACGCCGTCGACGATCACCACCCCATGCGCCTTGGCCGCCAGCAGGCACAGCCCCAGCCCGGCCATCATCGGCAGGCGGTCGGCGCGGAAGCGGCTGCCCAGATCCTTGGCCAGGTCGTTCGTGCCCATCACCATCCCCGCCAGCCGCGGATGCGCCGCGATGCCGGCGGCGTTCAGCATGCCCAGGGGTGTCTCCATCATCGCCCAGAGCGGCGTGTCGGGGATCAGCGCGGCCACGCGGTCCAGATCGTCCGGGCCGTCCACCTTGGGGATCAGCACCGCATCGATGTCCAGCCCGGCGCAGGCGCTGGCATCGTCCGCGCCCCATGCCGTGGACAGCGCATTGATGCGCACGATCCGCGCACGGGGGCCGTAATCCTGGGTCAGGGCCTGGGCCAGCGCGTCGCGCGCGGCGGCCTTGGCATCGGGGGCCACAGCATCCTCGAGGTCAAAGATGATCGCGTCGGCGGCAAGGCCACGGGCCTTTTCCATCGCACGGGCATTGGCGGCGGGGATGTACAGAACCGAGCGGTAGGGACGAGCCATGAGAAACCTCCGGGCAACAATGTTGCGCCTTGGTGCCGCGTTGCGCCATATATGGCAAGCGAAAAATGCCGCACTGCGGCGATCAGCCCGCCAGCCCCTGCCAGATCAGCCGCAGCGACACCGCCAGCAGACCCCAGGTGATCAGCCGATAGAACAGCGCGGGTGGAATGATCCGCACCAGCCGCAGCCCCACCCAGACCGCCGCCAGCGACACCGGCATCAGCACCGCCGCCGTGGCCAGGTTCGCCGGCGACAGTTGGCCCAAGGCGGCATAGGGGATCAGCTTGACCCAGTTGCCGATGGCAAAGAACCAGGTCGTCGTGCCTGCATAGATCAGCGGCGACAGACGCAGGGGCTGGGCATAGACCTGCCACAGCGGCGCGCCCGCATGGCTGACGAAGCTGGTGTAACCCGCAAGCCCGCCCCAGATGGTGGCCGCCCTGCCCCGCGCGGGCCGGGGCACGGCGTCCAGTGCCGGTCGGATCAGCGCGTTCAGCGCGAATCCCAACCCGATGACCCCCACGATCAGCGTGACGCCCCGCACCGGCACGATGCTGGCCGTGGCCCAGCCCACCGCGATCCCCCCCATCGCCCCGGGGCAGCGCCAGCAGCAGCACGCGCCGGTCCAGGTTGCGGCGGAACGCGATCAGCCCGCCCACGTCGGACACCACGTAGATCGGCAGCAGCAGCCCCGCCGCCTGCACCGGCGACATCACCAGCGACATCAGGGGCACGCTGATGATGCCCACCATCGCCAGCCCGCCCTTGGACAGGCCCACGGCGATCGCCGCGATCACGGCCAGCGCCCAGCCCGCGCCCGACAATTCCAGCATGGGCCTCTCCCTGCACGACGTGCAATCTGTGGCCCGTGGCGGGGATGAAGACAAGTGTTAGCACAACCATGCCACCCGGCCGTGGGACCGTCTTGCGATTCCTTGCGCGACCGCTTACCCCTGCCGCACCTTTTCACCACCCAATCGGAGGTTAACCATGGCCCGACCCAAAATCGCACTGATCGGTGCGGGGCAGATCGGCGGCACGCTGGCGCATCTGGCCGCGATGAAGGAACTGGGCGACGTCGTCCTGTTCGACATCTCGGAAGGCACGCCGCAGGGCAAGGCGCTGGACATCGCGCAATCGGGCCCGTCCGAGGGATTCGACGCCCGCATGAAGGGCGCCAACGATTACGCCGACATCGCCGGCGCCGACGTCTGCATCGTGACCGCGGGCGTTCCGCGCAAGCCGGGCATGAGCCGCGACGACCTCTTGGGCATCAACCTCAAGGTCATGAAATCCGTGGGCGAGGGCATCGCCAAGCACGCCCCCGACGCCTTCGTGATCTGCATCACCAACCCGCTGGACGCGATGGTCTGGGCGCTGCGCGAGTTCAGCGGCCTGCCCCACAACAAGGTCTGCGGCATGGCCGGCGTGCTGGATTCGGCGCGCTTCCGGCACTTCCTGTCGCTGGAGTTCAACGTGTCGATGCGTGACGTGACGGCCTTCGTGCTGGGCGGCCATGGCGACACGATGGTGCCGCTGACCCGATACTCCACCGTGGCGGGCATCCCGCTGCCCGACCTGGTCAAGATGGGCTGGACCACGCAGGAGAAACTGGACGGCATCGTCCAGCGCACCCGCGACGGCGGCGCCGAGATCGTGGGCCTGCTGAAGACCGGCAGCGCGTTCTATGCCCCCGCGACCAGCGCCATCGAGATGGCCGAGGCGTACCTGAAGGACCAGAAGCGCGTCCTGCCCTGCGCGGCGCATGTGGACGGTGCCTATGGCCTGAAGGGCATGTATGTCGGCGTGCCGACCGTGATCGGCGCCGGCGGCGTGGAAAAGATCATCGACATCAAGCTGGACCGCGACGAACAGGCGATGATGGACAAGTCGATCGAGGCCGTGAAGGGTCTGGTCGAGGCCTGCAAGGGCATCGATTCCTCGCTGGCCTGATCTTCGCTTGCGAAATCCCGGAACGGCGCGCCATGATCGGCGCGCCGTTTCCCGTTTCAGGTGTGCCATGCGCTGTCTTCTTGCCGTCCTGTCGCTGCTTGCCGCGCCCGCCCTGGCGCAGGAGACGTCGGCCCTGATCGCGGAGCGGGGCCTGGCGGGGGCACGGACGCAGCTGCTGGCGCAGGCGCCCTCGGCCGACCGCGACCTGGCCATCGCCGCGACACGGTTCCTGGGCGGGGTCGAGGCCGCGTTCCAGGCCCGCCACCGGATCGGCGCGACGGACCCGCTGGTGCCCCTGTCGCTGCTGGGGGCGACGCTGCCGCCGAACCCCGATCCGCAGCCGATGACGGCCGATTTCGTCACCGCGATGATGCGCGACCTGTCGCAGGCCATGCGGGACACCCGCGACGCCCTGCCCGACGGCCCCGCGACGCTGACCCTGGACCTGCGCGACCTGTGGCTGGACGTCGACGGCGACGGCACGCGCGGTCCGACCGAGGATCTGGCGGCGCTGTCGGGCCTGCCCCTGCCCGAAGGCCCGGCTGTGGTGCGGTTCGACGCCGCCGACATCCATTGGCTGCGTGCCTATACTCATCTGATCGACGGGGTGGCGACGCTGATCCTGGCCTTCGATCCCGAACCCGCGCTGGCGCAGCGGATCGCGCTGGATGCGGCGCTGGCCGAACAGTTTGCCCAACCGCCCGGCCAGATGGCCCGCGCACCCAATTTCGACATGCAGGCCCGCGCCTTCGGCCCGATGGTGGACAGGATGGCGGTGGTGATCCAGACGCTGCGCCGCCAGCCCGACCCTGCGCTGACCCGCGCCGCGGGGGATCATCTGCGGGCGATGGTCGCCGCCAACCGCGTCTTCTGGACCGAGGTCGCGCAGGAGACCGACGACGACCGCGAATGGATTCCCAACGATGCCCAGCAGGCGGCGCTTGGCTTTGCCCTGCCGCCGGAGACGGGGTCGATGTGGCTGGCGATCCTGGACGAGGTCGACCAGGCACTGACCGGCCGGATGCTGATCCCCTTCTGGCGCTTTGCCCCCGGACATGGGGTCGACCTGGCGATGTGGCTGGACGATCCGCGCCCGGTCGATGTGGCGGACTGGGTCCAGGGCACCGCCGCCCTGCCCTATGCCCGCCCCGGCCTGACCGTCGGGCGCGACAACTGGGACCGGTTCCTGAACGGCTTTCAGGGCCGGGCGGGGCTTTACATGCTGCTGCTGAACTGACCGCGGCGCGCGAATCAACCTGCTTGCGCTATCGGCGCGGATGTTTGTGATCACGGCAAATCTGGCTGTGATCACATTCGGCGGCTTCCCGCCGGTTTTCGGCATTTTACGGGGAATTCGTTTCTGTGTGCCCTTCATGCGTGGCACAAGGCCCCAAATCTGTCGAACCGAATGAGGGGGTCGAGATGAACATCCACGAATACCAGGCCAAGGCGCTGCTGCGTCAATACGGCGCGCCCGTCAGCGAAGGCCGCATCGTGATGAAGGCCGACGAGGCCAAGACCTGCGCCAGCGAGATGGACGGTCCGCTGTGGGTCGTCAAGGCGCAGATCCACGCCGGTGGCCGTGGCAAGGGCCATTTCACCGAGGCTGCGGCCGGTGAGAAGGGCGGCGTCCGCCTGGCAAAGTCGGTCGAGGAAGCCGAGGAACTGACCCGCCAGATGCTGGGCCGCACCCTGGTCACGCACCAGACCGGACCGGCCGGCAAGCAGGTCAACCGCATCTATATCGAGGACGGCAGCGACATCGCGCGCGAGCTGTACCTGGCCCTGCTGGTGGACCGTCAGACCTCGCGCGTCAGCTTCGTCGCTTCGACCGAGGGCGGCATGGACATCGAGGAAGTGGCCGAGCACACCCCCGAGAAGATCGTCAGCTTCAGCGTCGATCCGGCGTCGGGCCTGTCGGATTTCCACGGCCGCCGCGTGGCCTTTGCCCTGGGCCTGGAAGGCCAGCAGGTCAAGCAGTGCGTGGCCCTGGTCAAGAACCTGTATCGCATGTTCATCGAGAAGGACATGGAGATGCTGGAGATCAACCCGCTGATCGTCACGCCCGAAGGCCAGATCAAGTGTCTGGACGCCAAGATGGGCTTTGACAACAACGCACTCTATCGCCAGCCCGACATCATGGCGCTGCGCGACGAGACCGAGGAGGACAGCAAGGAGCTGGCCGCCTCCAAGTTCGACCTGAACTACATCGCGCTGGACGGCGAGATCGGCTGCATGGTGAACGGCGCAGGCCTGGCGATGGCCACGATGGACATCATCAAGCTGTTCGGCGCCGAGCCCGCCAACTTCCTGGACGTCGGCGGCGGCGCCACGACCGAGAAGGTCACCGAGGCGTTCAAGATCATCACCAGCGACCCGAACGTCAAAGGCATCCTGGTCAACATCTTCGGCGGCATCATGCGCTGCGACATCATCGCGGAGGGCATCATCGCCGCCGTGAAGGAAGTCGGTCTGCAGGTCCCGCTGGTCGTCCGCCTGGAAGGCACCAACGTCGAGCTGGGCAAGGAGATCATTGCCAACAGCGGCCTGAACGTGATCGCCGCCGACGACCTCAAGGACGGCGCCGAGAAGATCGTGAAAGCGGTCAAAGGCTGATCCATCCGGGCGCGCGGGTCACGCGCGCCCTCCTCTGGAACATCGCGGTGCGTCTGGCGCCGCTTACGCAAGGAGGCCATGATGGCCGTTCTCGTCGACAAGAATACCAAAGTCATCTGCCAGGGGATCACCGGATCCCAGGGCACCTTCCACACCGAACAGGCGATCGCCTATGGCACGCAGATGGTCGGTGGCGTGACGCCGGGCAAGGGCGGCACGGATCACCTGGGCATGCCCGTCTTCAACTCGGTCCACGAGGCCGTGGCCAAGACCGGCGCCAATGCGTCCGTGATCTATGTCCCGCCCCCGTTCGCGGCGGATTCGATCCTGGAAGCCATCGACGCGCAGATCCCGCTGATCGTCTGCATCACCGAAGGCATCCCGGTGCTGGACATGATGCGCGTCAAGCGCGCGCTGGCCGGGTCGCAGTCGCGCCTGATCGGGCCGAACTGCCCCGGCATCATGACCCCCGACGAATGCAAGATCGGCATCATGCCGGGCAGCATCTTCCGCCGCGGGTCGGTCGGCGTCGTGTCGCGTTCGGGCACCCTGACCTATGAGGCGGTCAAGCAGACCTCGGACGTGGGCCTGGGCCAGTCCAGCGCGGTCGGCATCGGCGGCGACCCGATCAAGGGCATGGAGCATATCGACGTGCTGCAGATGTTCCTGGACGATCCCGAGACCGAGTCGATCATCATGATCGGCGAGATCGGCGGATCGGCCGAGGAAGAAGCCGCCGAGTTCCTGGCCGAGCAGAAGCGCAAGGGCAAGTGGAAGCCCACCGCGGGCTTCATCGCGGGCCGCACCGCCCCTCCGGGCCGTCGCATGGGCCATGCCGGCGCGATCGTGTCGGGCGGCAAGGGCGACGCGGAATCCAAGATCGAGGCCATGAAGAAGGCCGGCATCATCGTCGCCGACAGCCCCGCGGGCCTGGGCGAGGCCGTGCTGAAGGCGATCAAGGGTTGATGATTTGACAGTCCGCCCCCCGGTACCCACCTGTTGGGGGGCGGATTGACGCAAAGGGAAAGACCGTGGACCAGCAGGCAGGCCAACACGACATGACCGCATCCGCGCCCCGCGCGGGCCGGTGGCTGTCGCTTGTGGCGCTGCTGGGCCTTGCGGGCTGCGGGGACAGGATGACCAACGACATCCTGCCCGGCGGCATCCCGGCGCGCACCAACCTGCACCAGGCCAGCGGCCTGCCGCCGGAATCGGTGCGCACTGTCTCTCGGCGGGATTTCGGGTGGCGGGTGATCTATCGCCCCGCCTATGCCCCGCCGAATGCCGAAAGCCGCACCGCCGTCGCGCTGTGCGGCCTTGAACGTCGGGCCCCGCTGCGGATCCAGCAGCAGCCCCGGCTTGACCCGACCGCCGATCCCGGCGCCCGCATCTTCGACATCTACTGCGCCTGATCCAACCCATATTTGCCCTGAACGGGGACCAGCCATGACCGACCAGCCAAAGAACACCGATTTCCACGATTCCTCGTTCCTGCAGGGCCATAACGCGGCCTATGTGGAACAGTTGTACGGCCAGTGGGCCAAGGACGCAGGCGCGGTGGACGAAGCCTGGGACAGCTTCTTCCGCTCGCTTGGCGACGATCAGGACGTGGCCGTCCGCGAATCCGAGGGTGCAAGCTGGAAGCGCGCCGACTGGCCGCCGGTCCCCCAGGATGACACCACCAGCGCCCTGACCGGCGAATGGCCCTCCGCGTCCAAGGGCGACGCCGACGCCGCGATCAAGAAGATCGCCGCCAAGGCCGAGGAAAAGGGCCTGAAGCTGTCGACCGACCAGATGCGTCAGGCCGTGCTGGACAGCATCCGCGCGCTGATGCTGATCCGCGCCTTCCGCATCCGCGGACACCTGCACGCGCAGCTGGACCCCCTGGGCCTGCGCGAAGTGCCCGATCATGGCGAGCTGAAGCCCTCAACCTATGGCTTTGGTCCCGGCGACATGGACCGTCCGATCTTCATCGACAACGTCCTGGGCCTGGAGATCGCGTCGATCCGCCAGATCACCGACCTGATGACCCGTACCTATTGCGGCACGTTCGCGCTGCAGTACATGCACATCTCGAACCCCGAGGAAGCCGCCTGGCTGAAGGAGCGGATCGAGGGTTACGGCAAGGAGATCGCCTTCACCCGCGAAGGCCGTCGCGCCATCCTGAACAAGCTGGTCGAAGCCGAGGGCTTTGAGAAGTTCCTGCACGTCAAGTACATGGGCACCAAGCGCTTCGGCCTGGACGGCGGCGAGGCGCTGATCCCCGCGATGGAGCAGATCATCAAGCGCGGCGGCGCGCTTGGCGTGAAGGAGATCGTGTTCGGCATGCCGCACCGCGGCCGCCTGTCGGTCCTGGCCAACGTGCTGTCGAAACCCTATCGCGCGATCTTCCACGAGTTCCAGGGCGGCAGCTTCAAGCCCGAGGACGTGGACGGTTCGGGCGACGTGAAATACCACCTGGGCGCCAGCGCCGACCGTGAATTCGACGGCAACAATGTCCACCTGTCGCTGACCGCCAACCCCAGCCACCTGGAGGCCGTGAACCCGGTCGTGCTGGGCAAGGCGCGCGCCAAGGGCGACCAACTGGGTGACCTGACGGACCGCAGCTCGGTCCTGCCGATCCTGCTGCACGGCGACGCGGCCTTTGCGGGCCAGGGCGTCGTGGCCGAATGCCTGCAGCTGTCGGGCATCCGGGGTCACCGCACGGGCGGCTGCATCCACATCGTGGTGAACAACCAGATCGGCTTTACCACCGCGCCGGCGTTTAGCCGCACCTCGCCCTATCCGACCGACATTGCGCTGATGGTCGAGGCGCCCATCTTCCACGTGAACGGTGACGACCCCGAGGCCGTGGTCCATGCCGCCCGCGTGGCCATCGAGTTCCGCCAGAAGTTCCGCAAGGACGTGGTTCTGGACATCATCTGCTATCGCCGCTTCGGTCACAACGAAGGCGACGAGCCGATGTTCACGAACCCGGCGATGTACACCAAGATCAAGGCGCAGAAGACCACGCTGCAGCTGTACACCGAACGCCTGGTCGCCGACGGGCTGATCCCCGAGGGCGAGATCGAGGACATGAAGGCCGCCTTCCAGGCGCACCTGAACGAAGAGTTCGAGATCGGCAAGAACTACAAGCCGAACAAGGCCGACTGGCTGGACGGCAAGTGGTCGGGCCTGAACCGCGAGGGCACGGACTATATCGCAGGCGAGACCGGCATCACCCCCGAGGTGATGACCCAGGTCGGCCGTGCGCTGACCAACGCGCCGGATGGTCTGACCCTGCACAAGACCGTGGGCCGCCTGCTGGAAGCCAAGAAGCAGATGTTCGAGACGGGCGAAGGCTTTGACTGGGCCACGGCCGAGGCGCTGGCCTTCGGTTCGCTGGTGACCGAGGGACATGGCGTGCGCCTGTCCGGTCAGGACAGCACCCGCGGCACGTTCAGCCAGCGGCATTCGGCCTTCATCGACCAGAAGTCCGAGGACCGTTACTATCCGCTGAACAACATCGCCGAGGGTCAGGCCCGCTATGAGGTCATCGACAGCATGCTGTCGGAATACGCGGTGCTGGGTTTCGAATATGGCTATTCGCTGGCCGAACCCAACACGCTGACCCTGTGGGAGGCACAGTTCGGCGACTTCGCCAACGGCGCGCAGATCATGTTCGACCAGTTCATCTCCTCGGGCGAGAAAAAATGGCTGCGCATGTCCGGCCTGGTGATGCTGCTGCCGCACGGCTTCGAGGGCCAGGGCCCCGAGCACAGCTCGGCCCGCCTGGAGCGGTTCCTGCAGCAATGTGCCGAGGACAACTGGATCGTCGCGAACTGCACCACGCCCGCGAACTACTTCCACATCCTGCGCCGGCAGATCCACCGCGGCTTCCGCAAGCCGCTGGTGCTGATGACGCCGAAATCGCTGCTGCGCCACCCGCTGGCCATCAGCCGCGCCGAGGAGTTCCAGTCGGGTTCGACCTTCCACCGCGTGCTGTGGGATGACGCGCAGCGCGGTCGTTCGGACACCAAGCTGGTGGCCGATGACCAGATCAAGCGCGTCGTCGTGTGTTCGGGCAAGGTCTATTACGACCTGCTGAAGGCGCGCGACGAGGCCGGCATCACCGACACCTATCTGCTGCGCCTGGAGCAGTTCTATCCGTTCCCGGCACAGTCGATGGTCAAGGAACTGGGCCGCTTCAAGCAGGCCGAGGTCGTCTGGTGCCAGGAGGAGCCCAAGAACCAGGGCGGCTGGAGCTTCGTCGAGCCCTATCTGGAATGGGTGCTGGAGCGGCTTGGCGCCAAGCACACCCGCGCGCGCTATGCGGGCCGGAACGCCGCGGCCTCGGTCGCCACGGGCCTGGCATCGCGCCACAAGGCCGAACAAGAGGCGCTGGTCGCCAACGCCCTGAACCTTGAAGGATGATCCGATGACCACCGAAGTCCGCGTACCCGCCCTGGGCGAATCCGTCACCGAGGCCACGATCGCCACCTGGTTCAAGAAGCCCGGAGACCGCGTCGAGGTCGACGAGATGCTGTGCGAGCTGGAGACCGACAAGGTCACCGTCGAGGTGCCCAGCCCCGCCGCCGGCACCCTGGCCGAGATCGTCGCCGCAGAGGGCGAGACGGTCGGGCCCGACGCGCTGCTGGCCCAGATCAGCGAGGGTGGCGAAGCCGCCGCCCCCGCCCCGAAACCTGCCAAGGCCGAAGCACCGGCCGAAAAGACCGAGGAACAGAAGACAATGAGCGGCAATTCCGTGGACGTGATGGTCCCGTCCCTGGGCGAAAGCGTGACCGAGGCGACCGTCGCCACCTGGTTCAAGAAGCCGGGCGACCGCGTCGAGGCCGATGAGATGCTGTGCGAGCTGGAGACCGACAAGGTCTCGGTCGAGGTCCCGGCCCCCGCCGCGGGCGTCCTGGCCGAGATCCTGGCCGAGGAAGGCGCGACCGTCGATGCCAAGGCGCGCCTGGCGATCATCACCGAGGGTGCCGCCGGCACCACCGCGCCCAAGGCCTCGGATGCGCAGGAGACCGTCCTGCCGAATGCCGGCCCCGAGGAGACCAAGCCGCGCGACGTCGAGGATGCACCCTCGGCCAAGAAGGCCATGGCCGAAAAGGGCGTCAGCCGCGACCAGGTCCAGGGTTCGGGCCGCGACGGACGCGTGATGAAGGAGGACGTGGCCAAGGCCAAAGCGGCCCCTGCGCCCGCCGCGAAGGCCCCCGCCGCCCCCCGCCCGGCCGAGGATGCCGCGCGCGAGGAGCGGGTCAAGATGACCCGCCTGCGCCAGACGATCGCCCGCCGCCTGAAGGACGCGCAGAACACCGCCGCGATGCTGACGACCTATAACGAGGTCGACATGTCCGCGATCATGGGCCTGCGCAACGAGTACAAGGACGCCTTCGAGAAGAAGCACAAGGTCAAGCTGGGCTTCATGTCCTTCTTCGTAAAGGCCTGCTGCCACGCGCTCAAGGAAGTCCCCGAGGTCAATGCCGAGATCGACGGCACCGACGTGGTCTACAAGAACTACGTCAACATGGGCGTCGCGGTGGGCACGCCCTCGGGCCTGGTCGTGCCCGTCGTGCGCGACGCGGACCAGAAAGGCTTTGCCGCCATCGAGAAGGAGATCGGCGAGCTGGGCCTGAAGGGCCGCGACGGCAAGCTGTCCATGGCCGAGATGCAGGGCGGCACCTTCACCATCTCGAACGGCGGCGTCTACGGCTCGCTGATGTCGTCGCCGATCCTGAACCCCCCGCAGTCGGGCATCCTGGGCATGCACAAGATCCAGGAGCGTCCCGTGGTCGTCGGCGGTCAGATCGTCATCCGCCCGATGATGTATCTGGCGCTGTCCTATGACCACCGGATCGTCGACGGCAAGGGCGCGGTGACCTTCCTGGTCCGCGTCAAGGAAGCGCTGGAAGATCCGCGCCGCCTGCTGATGGATCTCTGATCCCGCCGGGGGCCCTTCGGGGCCCCTCTCGCACGACGGGCTTGCGCTGCCACCGGCGCAAGACCAAAGCTGGGCCGTCACGAACCGGAGCCTGACCCATGCAACTGATCGTCCGCTACACCCACGCCGACCCCGCCACGTTCCGCACGGCCTTCGACGCCGATGCCGAGGATCGGGGCCGCAACGGCCTGACGCTGCTGCAACTGTGGCGCGAGGATGACGGTCATTCCTGGGCGCTGTTCCAGGTCGGCAACCCAAAGGCTGCCCGCGATTACCTGGACGGCGCGGCGGCGGTCTTCGCGGCCCAGGCCGGCGTCACCGGCACCGACGCACATTTCGTGGAAACCGTCTGATGCCCCCCGAGGTCGCAGCCCTGGCCGTCGCCGGACTGATCCAGACCGCGCAGTTCGCAACCTATTCCGTGATGGCGCAGCGCCAGGTCGGCCGCCGCGCCGCCATGAGCCCGCGCGACCGCGGCAAGGTCGAGCTGACCGGGACGGCCGGTCGCCTGCAACGTGCCTTCAACAACCATTTCGAAGGCCTGATCATGTTCACCCTGGCGGTGGTCGTGGTCACGCTTGGCGACGCATCCGGCACGCTGACCGCGATCTGCGCCTGGACCTATGTGGCCGCGCGCATCCTCTATATTCCCGCCTATGTGCGGGGCTGGGTGCCGGGCCGCTCGATCATCTGGATCGTCGGCTTTGCGGCGACGGTGCTGATGATCCTCATTGCCCTGATTTCTTCTTTGTAAAAATACCCCGCGGGGCCCGGGGGCGCGAAGCCCCCGGCCGCGGTCTGACAAAAGGAACTGCCATGTATGATCTCATCGTGATCGGCGCCGGCCCCGGCGGCTATGTCTGCGCCATCCGCGCGGCGCAGCTGGGCCTGAAGGTCGGCGTGGTCGAGGGCCGCGAGGCTCTTGGCGGAACCTGCCTGAACGTCGGCTGCATCCCATCCAAGGCCCTGCTGCATGCCAGCCACATGCTGCACGAGGCGCATGAGAACTTTGCCAAGATGGGCCTGATGAACGCCCATGTCGACGTCGACTGGACCAAGATGCAGTCCTACAAGGCCGACACGGTCCAAGGGAACACCAAGGGCATCGAATTCCTGTTCAAGAAGAACAAGATCGACTGGATCAAGGGCTGGGCCTCGATCCCCGAAGCCGGAAAGGTCAAGGTCGGCGACACCGTCCACGAGACGAAGAACATCGTCATCGCCACCGGATCGTCCCCCGCCGCGCTGAAGGGCGTGACGGTCGACAACGACGCGGGCGTGATCGTCGATTCCACCGGCGCGCTGGCCCTGCCCAAGATCCCCAAATCCATGGTCGTGATCGGCGCAGGCGTCATCGGTCTGGAATTGGGTTCGGTCTATGCGCGCCTCGGCGCCGAGGTGACGGTGGTCGAATACCTGGACGTCATCACCCCCGGCATGGACGGCGAGGTGCAGAAGCAGTTCCAGAAGATGCTGTCAAAGCAGGGCCTGTCCTTCGTCATGGGCGCCGCCGTGCAGTCGGCCGAGGCCAAGGACGGCCAGGCCACCGTTACCTATGCGCTGAAGAAGGATGACAGCACCCACAGCCTGACCGCCGACGTGGTCCTGGTCGCCACGGGCCGCCGCCCGCATGTGGATGGCCTGGGCCTCGACGCGCTTGGCGTGACCATGACCGATCGCGGCTTCGTCAAGGTCGACGACCACTGGGCGACCAGCATCAAGGGCGTCTATGCCATCGGCGACGCGGTACCCGGCCCGATGCTGGCCCACAAGGCCGAGGACGAGGGCATGGCGGTGGCCGAGGTCATCGCGGGCAAGCATGGCCATGTGAACTATGGCGTCATCCCCGGCGTGATCTACACCACCCCCGAGGTCGCCAATGTCGGCCTGACCGAGGAGCAGGCCAAGGAAGGCGGGCGCAAGGTCAAGATCGGCAAGTTCCCCTTCATGGGCAATGCCCGCGCCAAGGCGCAGTTCCTGGGCGAAGGTTTCGTCAAGCTGATCGCCGATGCCGAGACCGACCGCATCCTGGGCTGCCACATCATCGGCCCGTCGGCGGGTGACCTGATCCACGAGGTCTGCGTGGCGATGGAGTTCGGCGCCTCGGCCGAGGATCTGGCCCTGACCTGCCATGCGCATCCGACCGTGTCGGAAGCCGTGCGCGAGGCGGCGCTGGCCTGCGGCGGCGGCGCCATTCATGCCTGACGCGCGTATGGTGGCGGGGGCCCTGCCCCCGCGGCCTGCGGCCCATCTGGGTCGGCGCGGGCTGCTGATCTCGATCCTGGCGCTGGCCGCGTGCGGCAGTGGCGGGGTCCGGTCAGGCAGCAACGGGCGGATCGGCGGGTCGGGCCTCTACCCAAACGAGACGCCCTATCTGCGCCAGCGCATCAACTTCTGGGCACGCCATTATGACGTGCCCAGTTCGCTGGTCCAACGGGTGATCCTGCGCGAATCCAGCCACCGTCCCGACATGCGGAACGGCCCGTATCACGGGCTGATGCAGATTGCGCCGCAGACGGCGCGCACGATGGGCTATCGCGGGCCGGATCGTGGTCTGCTGGATGCCGACACGAACCTGCGCTATGGCGTGAAGTACCTGCGCGGCGCCTGGATGGTGGCCGAGGGCGACCCCGACCGTGCCGTCATGTGGTATTCGCGCGGCTATTACTACGAGGCCAAGCGCAAGGGCCTGCTGAAGCGGACCGGCCTCAGCGGCTGAGGATCAGCCGCCCGCGATGATGCGGACATAGTTCCGCGTCTCGCGATAGGGCGGGATGCCGCCGTGCTTCTGCACCGCGCCTGGCCCCGCGTTATAGGCGGCCAGCGCCAGCGTCCAGTTGCCGAACTGGTTGTACATCATCCGCAGATAGCGTGCTCCGCCGTTCAGGTTCTGCACCGGATCGTTGGGGTTCACGCCCAGCTTTGCGGCCGTTCCCGGCATCAGCTGCGCCAGCCCCATCGCACCCTTGTGGCTGCGCGCGTTCGGGTTCCAGCCCGACTCCTGCTGGACCAGCCGCAGGAACAGGTCCTCGGGAATGCCGTGACGCTGCGCCGCCTGACGCGCATGGGGCAGGTATTCGCTGCGCCGGCCCGTATAGCGGGGAATGTTCGGCGCCGTTTCCAGCAGCACCTCCTGGCGGCCCGCATTCGGCTGCAGCCGGGCAGACGACTGGTACTGGGTCGACAGGCGCGAATCCATCAGCCGGGTCTGGCGCGCGAACTGTTCGGCGCGCGACTTGGAGGAGGCGCCCGACAGGCGCAGGCCCTGCGCGTCGGCAGGCAGTGCCAGGCTTCCGATCACCGCTGCACAGAAGGTTGCCTTCAGGGTATGGCCTAGCCGCATGATCTCCGCCCTCGTCCTTGTCGCACCGGCCTGTCGCCGCTTTTGTCCCGGACTATACACGAAATCGGTCATGCTGCCAGTCGGGCCTTGGCGCTACGCGACTTCCTGCTTGGCTTCACCCGGCGGGCTGGGCTAGACCCGACGCAAAGGCACATAATCCAAGGATCCTGATCATGGCAGGCAGCGTCAACAAGGTCATTCTGGTCGGCAATCTTGGCCGCGACCCGGAAATCCGCAGCTTTCAGAACGGCGGCAAGGTCGCGAACCTGCGCATCGCCACCTCCGAGAACTGGAAGGACCGCACCACCGGAGAGCGCAAGGAGCGCACCGAGTGGCACACCGTCGCCATCTTCAACGAGGGCCTGGTGGGCGTCGTCGAACGCTATCTGAAGAAGGGCAGCAAGGTCTATGTCGAGGGCCAGCTGGAAACCCGCAAGTGGCAGGACCAGTCCGGCCAGGACCGCTACTCGACCGAGATCGTCCTGCGCGGCATCGGCGGCACGCTGACCATGCTGGACGGCGCCAGCGGCGGTGGCGGCGGCATGGGTGGTGGCGGCATGGGCGGCGGTGGTCGCGACAGCGGCGGCTACGACGACTATAACCAGGGCGGCGGATCGTCGTCGCGCGGCGGCGGCGGCGGCCAGGGCGGCGGACGCGCCGATTACGACGACGAGATCCCGTTCTGATCCGATCAGGGCGAATCACCGGAAAGGGGCGGCCATTGGGCCGCCCTTTTTCGTTGCCGGCGCGCGACGCGATCTTGCCGGCGCGCACCCCGCCCTTGCCGCAAGTTGCGCGGTAGGCGGTACGGGCTTTGCGAATGATCCTGCGCTTGCATTGCGTCCGCGCTGGCGGTTTCTGGGCTGATCCCTGCGCGGGACGGCCCGCGCGCCTGCCACAGGAAGGCTTGCAGATGGCACTGACACTTACCGATCTGACCGCACCCCAGGGGTTCGAGCGTCTGGTTCTGGCACAGGACCCGCAGGCCGGGCTGCGCGCGCTGATCTGCCTGCATTCGACCACGCTCGGCCCTGCCGCGGGCGGGTGCCGCATGTGGGCCTATGCCGACGACGATGCCGCGATCCATGACGTGACGCGTCTGGCCCGCGGCATGACATACAAGAACGCGATGGCCGACCTGGGCCTGGGCGGCGGCAAGGCGGTCATCATCGGCGACGCGCGCACCGACAAGACCCCGGCGATGATGCGCGCCTTCGGCGAGGCCGTCGACGCGCTTGGCGGCACCTACTGGACGGCCGAGGATGTCGGCATCTCTCCGGCGGACATGGCCCATGCGGCCGAGGCGACGCGCTTTGCCGTGGGCCTGTCCGGCGCATCGGGCGACCCCTCGCCCTGGACCGCCGAGGGCGTGTTCCGCTGCCTGCGCGTGGGCGCGCGCCATGCGTTCGGCACGGACGATCTGACCGGGCGGCGGGTGCTGGTGCAGGGGCTGGGCCATGTCGGCCTGTCGCTGGCCGAAAAGCTGGCCGCCGCGGGGGCACGGCTGATGGTGACCGACATCCATCAGGCGGCGCTGGACGACGCCGCGACACGCCTTGGCGCAACCGTGTGTGCGCCCGACGTGGTCTTCGATCAGCAGATGGACATCCTAGCTCCCTGCGCCCTGGGCGGCGTGCTGACGCGGGACACCGCCACGGCGCTGACCGCGACGCTGGTCTGCGGCGCCGCGAACAACCAGCTGGCCGATGACGGCGTGGCGGACATCATGGCCGAACGCGGCATCACCTATCTGCCCGACTATGTCGTGAACGCAGGCGGCATCATCAGCGTCGCAAGCGAGATCCACGGCAAGCCCGACGCCTGGCGCCTGGATCGCCTGACCGCCATCGCCGGCCGCGTCGACCAGATGCTGACCCGCGCGCGCGACACGGACCAGCTGCCCTCGGCCGTGGCCGATCAGATGGTCCACGACATGCTGACCACCCGTCGCGCCGCCTGAGGCGGCTTCGGCGACAGCCAGCCGTGGCGGCCTCCTCGATGGGGGCTGTCGCGGCTTCGCGGGCCGGGACGGACGCCTAGCGCGCGTCGTGCAGGACGCGTGCCAGCATGTTACCTTCGACCGCATCGCTGACGAAGGCCTCGCCGATCCCGCGGGCCAGCACGAAACGCAGCTGGCCGTCCACGACCTTCTTGTCCTGCCCCATCAGCGCGATCAGGCCCCCGTCGTCTGGCAGGGCGCCGGGGATCTCGGACAGTCGTGCGGGCATGCCCATCTGGCGCAGATGCGCCAGGACGCGGCTCGGCGCCTCCTGCGAACACAACCCCATCCGCGCCGACAGATCGAAGGCCAGCGCACAGCCGATGGCCACGCCCTCGCCATGCAGCAGCCGGTCCGAATACCCGGTCGCCGCCTCCAGCGCGTGACCGAAGGTGTGGCCCAGGTTCAGCAGCGCGCGTTCGCCCTGCTCGGTCTCGTCGCGGGTGACGATGCCCGCCTTCATCGCCACCGAATGCGCGACCGCCTGCTGGCGCAGGCCCGCATTCCCCGCCAGGTCAGGGCCGTTCTCCTCCAGCCAGGCAAAGAAAGCCGCATCCCCCAGCAGACCGTACTTGGCGACCTCGCCATAGCCCGACAGGAAATCGCGCGAGCTCAGCGTGTCCAGCACGTCGATATCGGCCAGGACCAGCGAGGGCTGGTGGAACGCGCCGACCAGGTTCTTGCCATGCGCGCTGTTGATCCCGGTCTTGCCGCCCACACTGCTGTCGACCTGCGCCAACAGCGTCGTGGGCAGCTGCACGAACCGCACCCCGCGCCGCAGGATCGCCGCCGCAAAACCCACCAGGTCACCGATCACCCCGCCGCCAAGCGCCAGGACGACGTCGCGCCGCTCGACGTGCTGGTCCAGCAGCCAGTCGACGCAGGCCGTCAGATGCGGCCAGCTTTTGGTCCCCTCCCCGGCCGGCAGGACCAGCGCCTCGCTGGCGATCCCCGCGTCGCGCAGCGCGGCCTGCAGCGGTGCCAGATGCAGCCCTGCCACCGTTGCGTCGGTGACGATCGCCACGCGCGGCCGCGACAGAAGCGGTGCGATCTCGGCGCCCGCGCGACCCAGCAGGGCCTGCCCGATGCGGACGTCATAGGCGCGCGCTCCAAGGGGCACGGGAACGGTGACGGGATCGGTCATGGCTTCTCCTGGGTCAGGGTGGGATGGGCGGCGGTCAGTTCGGCGATCAGGCGGGTCGCGGTCGCCTCGATCGTGTCGCCGGCGCGGGACACGAATTCCAGGTCCGCCAGCGCATAGACGGGGCTGCGTTCCGCCAGCAGGCGCAGCAGCGTGCCCTTTGGGTCGGCGGTCTGCAGCAGGGGGCGCGTCGGGCGCTGGCGCACGCGCGCCCACAGCGTCTCGGGCGAACAGTTCAGCCAGACGGACAGGCCCCGTTCCCCGATGATCTGCCGGTTCTCGGGGCGCATCCACGCGCCGCCCCCGGTCGAGACGACGCCCGGCGCCCCCGCCAGCAGGCGCGACAGCACCTGCGCCTCGCGCGCGCGAAAGAACGCCTCGCCGTCGCGGGCAAAGATCTCGCTGATGGACATGGCCGCCGCGGCCTCGATCTCGGCGTCGGAATCGGTGAACGGCACGCGCAGCCTGCGGGCCAGTTCCGACCCGATGGCGGTCTTGCCCGCGCCCATCATTCCGATCAGCACGATATGGCGCGTCAGCACCTGTGTCATCCGGCCCCCCGTCAATCGGGTGACTGAATGACGTGATCTTTCGGAAATTGCCATATATATTCGCCCCGAGCCGGCCCAAGACCGGTGCAAGAACACAGAAAACACGGTCGAGCAAAGGCGAATGCAATGCGGATGTTGAAACTGCTGGTGGTGCTGATTCTGGCGGGACTGATCGGCCTCGCGGGCTATGCCTATTTCGGCGACATGGCCCCGACCCGCCAGGAGGTCCGCACCCCCCTGCAGCTGGACACCCCCGCGGCCGAACAGCCGGCCGAGGCTGCCGGTGACTGACAGAACCACCCTCTGCGCACTGGTCCTGGCGCTGCTGCCCAGCCTTGCCCTGGCGCAGCAGCAGCCCCTGTCGGCCAGCGACTGGCTGTCGGGCAGCGTCCGCGGCCCGGTGCGCGAAAGCTCGGCCTGGCGGCCCGGCGACGCCCCACCGCCCCGCCCAAGCGCCAGACCCCAGCCGGTGGCCACCAGCGGCGCCGTGGGTCCGGTACAGGTCACCCGCCTGGACCAGGGCAACCCTGACCACACCGGCACGCAAAGCCCCCGCCGTGCCGGGCTGCCGGCCGACCTGTGGTCGGGCAGCGACCCCGCGCAGCTGTCGCAGATGGTGCTGGCCACGCCCGCCCGCCTGCAATCCATGCAGGCGTTGCTGAAGCGTGTGCTGACCGCACAGTTGGCCCCCCCCACCGCGCCAGAAGGGATGCGGGGACAGCTGTTCCTGTCGCGCGCCGACCGCCTGCTGGACATGGGCGCGCTGGACGAGGCGCAGTCGCTGCTGGTCGCCGCCGGCCCCGGCCAGCCCGAGATCTTTCGCCGCATGTTCGACATCGCCCTGCTGGAGGGCGACGAAGGCCGCGCCTGCGCGATCATGAACGGCACGCCCGGCATCGCGCCCAGCTTTGCGGCGCGCATCTTCTGTCTGGCGCAAACGGGCGATTGGGCCGCGGCGGCGATCGGCCTGCACGGCGCCGAGGCGCTTGGCCTGATCGACGAACGCCAGGCGATCCTGCTGACGCATTTCCTGGACGACGCCTTCGTCGACACGGCAGAGCTGCTGGCCCCCGCCGACCGCATGACCCCGCTGGAATTCCGCATCTACGAGGCCGTGGGACAGCCCCTGCCAACGCAGCCCCTGCCGGTGGCCTTCGCGCAATCCGACCTGCGCCTGAACAGCGGCTTCAAGGCCCGGCTTGAGGCTGCCGAGCGTCTGGCGCGCACCGGCGCCCTGCCCGCCACGACCCTGCGCCAGATCTATGGCGAACAGCGGCCCGCGGCATCGGGCGGGGTCTGGGAACGCGCCGGAGTCATGCGCACGCTGGAGGCGGCGCTTGCGGGCGGCGATCTGGCGCAGGCGTTGCCCCGCGCCTTCGACGAATTCCGCGCGGCCGGGATGGCCGACCTGCTGGCGGCGATGGTCGCGGCCGACCTGCCCACCGGCATCACCGATCCCCGCGCCGCCGAGGTGGCCGACCTGATGCGCGCCTGGATGGGCCTGCCCGACAGCGTGATCCCCGATCCCGCGCCCGAGATGGCCGCACCCCCCGCCACGCCCCCCGACACCCGTCGCGGAGAGGCGCTGCTGACCGCGATGGCCGATATCGACGCGGCGCTGGAGGGCGATCTGGCCCGCGCCGGGCGTGGCATAGCCATGCTGCGCGCCCTGGGTCTGGACCCCGATGCCGATCACGCCGAGGCGCAGATCACCCTTCTGCCGCAGATGCAGGCCCCGCAATGAGCGCCGACCACAACGCCATCGGCGCCTTTCTGGACGCCCAGGCCGCCGAGGCCGGGGCCGCGCGGAACACGCTGCTGGCCTATGGCCGCGACCTGCGCGACCTGTCGGACTGGCTGGGCGCGCGGGCGCTGTCGCTGGCCGGGCTGACGCGCGAGCAGGTCGAGGATTACCTGTCCCATTGCGACGCGCAGGGCCTGTCGCGGGCCACCCGTGCCCGCCGCCTGTCGGCCATCCGCCAGTTCACCCGCTTTGCGCTGGAGGAGGGCTGGCGCGAGGACGACCCCGCCATCCGCATCGCGGGCCCCGGCCGCGCCAAGCGCATCCCGCGCACGCTGGACCGGGCCGAGATCCAGGCGCTGCTGGACGCAGCCCCCGGCATCGGCCGGGGCCGGATCGACCGCACGCGCAACATGTGCCTGATCGAGCTGCTGTACGCGACCGGCATGCGCGTCACCGAACTGGTCAGCCTGCCGGTGGCCGGGTGCCGGGGCGATCCGGCGGTCCTGGTGATCCGCGGCAAGGGCGGCAAGGACCGGATGGTCCCCCTTGGCCAGGCCGCCCGGACCGCCCTGCGCGACTGGCTGGAGATCCGCGACAACGCCCCCCAGGGCAGCCCGCTGTACCGCCTGCTGGCGGGTCGCGGCGCGCGCTGGCTGTTTCCCGCACCGGGCGCGGCGGGCCACCTGCCGCGGCAGAGCTTTTCGCGCCTGCTGGGCCAGATGGCGGTGGCGGCGGGCATCGATCCCGCGCGCGTGACGCCGCACGTGATCCGCCACGCCTTTGCCACCCACCTGCTGGAAGGCGGCGCCGACCTGCGCAGCATCCAGATGCTGCTGGGCCATGCCGATCTGGGCACGACGGAAATCTATACTCATGTGCTGAACCATCGCATGCGCGATCTGGTTCTGAACCACCACCCTCTGGCGCGCGGCGTGTCGCCTGACGATGCCGCCAACACCAACTGACCGGGACCTCATGGACCAACTTACCTCTGCGCTCGACTTTGCGGCCGTCGTCACCATCGCGGCGATCCTGATCTGCCTGATGCTGTCGGCCTTCTTTTCGGGGTCCGAGACCGCGCTGACCGCATCCAGCAAGGCCAAGCTGCGGGCCCGCGCCGATCGGGGCGACAGCGGCGCCGAAGCCGCCGTCCGCGTGACCGCCGACAGCGAGAAGCTGATCGGGGCGATCCTGTTGGGCAACAACGTCGTCAACATCCTGGCCGCCAGCCTTGCGACCGCGCTGTTCACGCGCCTGCTGGGCGCGGGTGGCGTGGCGATCGCCACGCTGGTGATGACCGTGCTGGTGCTGATCTTCTCCGAGGTGATGCCCAAGACGTACGCCATCTCTGCCCCCGAAAAGGTGGCAAGCCTGGTGGCACGTCCCATCGGCATCCTGACCGTCATCCTGTCCCCGATCGTCAGCGTCGTGCGCCTGATCGTGGGGGGCATGCTGTCGGTGGCCGGCCTGAAGACCGATCCCGGCAAGCACATGTTTTCCTTGGAGGAGGAGATCGAGGGGGCGCTGTCCCTGGGCCACGCACAGGGCGCGGTGAACAAGGAGGACCGCGACCGCCTGCTGGGTGCGCTGGACCTGGGCAACCGCACGGTCGAGGAGATCATGCGCCACCGCTCGGAGATCCAGATGATCGACGGCGACCTGCCGCCCGAGAAGATCCTGGAACTGGTCCTGGCCAGCCCGCACACCCGCCTGCCCGTCTATCGCGAGGAGCGCGAGAACATCGTGGGCGTGATCCACGCCAAGGACCTGCTGCGCGCGGTGAACCGGGCCGTGGGCGATGCGGGCGATGCCAGCGCCGCGCGGCGGTTCGATCTGGCCGCGGTGATGATGCCCCCCTATTTCGTCCCCGAGACCAGCGTCCTGGACGAGCAGATGCGCGAGTTCCTGAAGCGGCGCACGCATTTCGCGCTGGTTGTGGACGAATACGGATCGCTGCGCGGCCTGATCACGCTGGAGGACATCATCGAGGAGATCGTCGGAGAGATCGCCGACGAGCACGACACCGAGGAGGATCAGACCCTCAAGCCCAACGCCCAGGGCGATTACCTTGTCGAGGGCGGCATGACCATCCGAGACCTGAACCGCCAGCTGGACTGGACCCTGCCCGACGACGAGGCCAACACCATCGCGGGCCTGGTGATCCACATGGCGCAGTCGATCCCCGAGCAGGGACAGGTGTTCAGTTTCGCGGGCTATCGCTTCGAGGTCGTCACGCGGCGCGAGAACCGCATCACCCGGCTGCGCATCCGCCCCCTGCCCACGGCCACCGACGACTGACCGGCGGCGGCTTGCAACCGCCTGTGCCAACCCATAACAACGCGCCAACCCCACGTGCCGCAAGGAACATCCCATGGACATCGCCGCCCGCCGCACCGCAGACCCCGCCCATTGGAACCTGGCCAGCGCGATCCGCGTGCTGTCCATGGACGCGGTCGAGGCTGCCAATTCCGGCCATCCCGGCATGCCGATGGGCATGGCGGACGTGGCCACCGTCCTGTTCCGCAACCACCTGAAGTTCGACGCCAGCGCGCCGCACTGGTTCGACCGCGACCGGTTCATCCTGTCGGCGGGCCACGGGTCCATGCTGATCTACAGCCTGCTGCATCTGACCGGCTATGAGCAGATGACGCTGGACCAGGTCCGCAACTTTCGCCAGCTGGGCGCGATCACCGCGGGCCATCCGGAATACGGCCATGTCGAGGGGGTCGAGACGACCACCGGCCCCCTGGGCCAGGGCATCGCCACCGCCGTGGGCTTTGCCATCGCCGAGGAGGCGATGCGCGCCGAGTTCGGGGCCGATCTGTGCGACCACCGCACCTGGGTCATCGCCGGCGACGGCTGCCTGATGGAGGGCATCAGCCACGAGGCCATCGCCCTGGCCGGCCACCAGAAGCTGGGCCGCCTGATCGTGCTGTGGGACAATAACGACATCACCATCGACGGCCGCGTCAGTCTGTCGGACGCGACCGACCAACATGCCCGCTTTGCCGCCGCAGGCTGGCGCGTCCTGTCCTGCGACGGGCATGACGCCGCCGACATCGACCGCGCGCTGAGCCAAGCCGCGCAGGATGACGGCCGCCCGACGCTGGTCGACTGCAAGACGATCATCGGCTTTGGCGCTCCGAACAAGGCCGACAGCAGCAAGGCCCACGGCTCTCCGCTTGGCGCGGACGAGATCGCGGCCACCCGCGCGGCCTATGGCTGGAGCCATGAGCCCTTCCACCTGCCCAACCAGATCGTCGCGGACTGGCGGGCCATCGGCCAGCGCGGTGCGGCGCAGCGCGCGGCGTGGAACGACCGCGTGGACGCGCTGTCCGACGAGGCGCGCAACGACTTTGCCCGCCGCATCGGCAACGAGGTCCATCCGCGCCTCAACGCGATCATCGACGCCTTCAAAGTCCAGACGCTGGAGGCCAAGCCCAAGGTCGCCACCCGCAAGGCCTCCGAGAACGTGCTGGAGGTGCTGAATGCCGAAATGCCCGAGAATTTCGGCGGATCGGCCGACCTGACCGGATCGAACAACACCAAGACCGGCGGCCAGGGCGTCTTCAGCGCCGAAAACCGTATGGGCCGCTATCTGCATTACGGCATCCGCGAACACGGCATGGCAGCGGCGATGAACGGCATCTGGCTGCATGGCGGGTTCCGCCCCTATGGCGGGACGTTCCTGACCTTCACAGACTATGCGCGCGGGGCGATGCGCCTGTCGGCCCTGATGGGCCTGCCGGTCGTCTATGTGATGACCCATGACAGTATCGGCCTGGGCGAGGACGGCCCGACCCACCAGCCGGTCGAGCACCTGGCGATCTGCCGCGCCACGCCCAACACGCTGACCTTCCGCCCCTGCGATCAGACCGAGACCGCCGAAGCCTGGGAGATCGCCCTGTCGCAGGACGCGACGCCGTCGGTCCTGGCCCTGTCGCGCCAGAACCTGCCGCTGCTGCGCCAGGAGACCGGAGAGAACCTGACCGCCAAGGGCGCCTATGTCCTGCGCGAGGCCTCGGCCACGCCCAAGGTCGTACTGATGGCCACCGGATCGGAGGTCGAGATCGCCGTCGCCGCGCGCGATGCGCTGGAGGGTCAGGGCATTCCGACCCGCGTCGTGTCCGTCCCTTCGATGGAGCTGTTCCGCGACCAGCCGCGCGACTATCGCGCCGAGGTGCTGCCTGCGAACACCGTGCGCATCGCGATCGAAGCCGCGGTGCGCCAGCCTTGGGACTGGCTGCTGCTGGGAGAGCGCGGCCAGGAGGACCGCTCTGCCTTCGTCGGCATGGAGGGGTTCGGCGCCTCGGGTCCTGCACCCGAGTTGTACAAGGAGTTCGGCATCACCGCCGAGGCTGTCGCAGAGCGCGCGAAAGCGCTGCTGTGATACCCGGACCGACCGTCGCGATGGGTATTTGGGCAAAGGAGAAACTGTGTCTTCGTTGCCCAGACGCCCATGACCGCGCCTTCTGATGCGCGTCCTGGCGCGCGCATTCGCGCTGATGGGTCGGGAGCGGGATGGATTGCGGCGGCCCGGATCGGACCAGGCACGGGGCATCGCGCTGCTGCTGGCGGCGATCCTGGGTTTTACGCTGATGGATGCGACGGCCAAGCACCTGACGCAGACCTATCATCCGGCGCAGGTCATCTGGGCGCGGTTCATCGGAAACCTGCTGATCTTTGCGCTGATCTTTCGCGGGGCCATGCTGCCTTTGTTGCGCACGCGCCAGCCGGGCATGCAGTTCGCTCGGGCGATGATGCAGCTTGGGTCGGTCGGGCTGTTCTTCACCTCGCTTCAATACATCGGGCTGGCCGAGGCGACGGCGATCATGGACCTGAACCCGGTCCTGATCACGCTTGGGGGGGCCTTGTTCCTGGGTGAGAAGGTCGGCCCGCGGCGGCTGGCGGGGATCGCGGTGGCACTGGTCGGCGCGCTGCTGATCATCCGCCCCGGACTGGGCGTGTTCCAGCCTGCGGCGCTGCTGCCACTGGCCGGGGCCTTCACCTATGCCGCGGGGGCGTTGCTGACGCGCGTCGTGCGGACCGATTCGGTGGCGACCTCGGTACTGTGGTCGGCCGTCGTGGGCACCGTCGCCTCCAGCATCGTGGTGCCGATGTTCTGGCAGCCGATCGCCGCGAGCGATCTGTGGGCATTCGCCGCGCTGGCGGTGTTCGGCACGGTCAGCCAGTACCTGCTGGTCAAGGCGTTCAGCGCGGCCGAGGCGGGGACGCTGGCGCCCTTCGGCTATACGGGGCTGATCTGGGCCGGGCTGTGGGGGTTCGTCTTCTTCGGGCAGCTTCCGGATGTCTGGACCGTCACCGGCGCGGTCATTATCGTGGCCGCGGGGCTGTATGTCTGGTCGCGCGAGGCGCGGGCCGCCAAGGGGGCGTGATGCGCGATGACCGATCCACGATAACCGACCGGCTGGCCAACGGCGCGTTCGTGGCAATCATGGGGCTGGCACGCCTGCTGCCCTATTCGCGCCGCATCCCGGCGATGGGCTGGGTGTTTTCGCACGTGATCGCGCCCATCGCCGGCTGGCGCAGGCGCATCCGCGACAACCTGGCGCTGGCCCGCCCCGACCTGTCCCCGGCAGAGATCGAGGCGCTGGTGCGCGCCGTTCCCGACAATGCGGGCCGGTCGGTGGCAGAGATCTATTCCGCCGATGAATTCACGGACCGCATCCGCACGGCCGATCCGCTGCAGGGCCCCGGCCTTGCCGCGCTGGAGGAGGCTCTGGACAGCCATCGCCCGGTGATCCTGGCCTGCGCGCATTTCGGCAATTACGATGCGATGCGGGCCGCGCTGGCCGCGCGTGGCTGGCCGGTCGGCGCCCTGTACCGGCCCATGAACAACGAGGCGTTCAACCGCCATTACGTCCCCGCCATCACCGCCATCGCCGAGCCGCTGTTCCCGCGCGGCCGGGCCGGATTGGCGGCGATGCTGCGGTTTCTCAAGGGTGGCGGCTGGCTGGCCCTGGGTTTCGATCAGTTCGACCGCGAGGGGGCGGAGCTGCGGTTCTTCGACCTGCCCACGCGGACGGTGCTGACGCCGGCGGACCTGGCCCGCCGCTATGACGCGCTGCTGGTACCGATCTGCGGCATCCGCCAACCGGACGGGCTGTCCTTCAAGGTTCATGTCGGCGCGCCCATCGCGCATGGCGATTCCCGCGCGATGATGCAGGCGCTGAACGACGACCTGGAGATGCTGGTGCGGCGCCACATGGACCAGTGGTTCTGGGTCCACCGCCGCTGGAAATGAAAAGGCCCCGCATCGGCGGGGCCCTGTCGTGATCAGATGGCGGCGGCGGTCCGCACGGGCGCGGCGTTCTCGCGCCGGGCGCGCAGTTCCTCGGCGACCAGGAAGGCCAGCTCCAGCGACTGGCTGGCGTTCAGGCGCGGATCGCAGGCAGTGTGATAGCGGTCCGACAGATCCTCGTCCGTGACGGCGCGCACGCCGCCGGTGCATTCGGTCACGTCCTTGCCGGTCATCTCGAAATGCACGCCGCCGGGGATCGTGCCCTCGGCCTTGTGGACGCCGAAGAATTCGCGGACCTCGCGCAGGATCGAATCGAAGGCACGCGTCTTGTAGCCGGTCGACGACTTGATGACGTTGCCGTGCATCGGATCGCAGGACCAGACGACGTTCGCGCCCTCGTCCTGCACCGCGCGGATCAGGCGCGGCAGGTGGTCGCCCACCTTGCCCGCACCAAAGCGTGCAATCAGCGTCAGGCGCCCGGCCTCGTTGGCGGGGTTCAGCTTGGCCATCAGCACCTTGAGGTCGTCCGCCGTGGTCGTCGGGCCGCATTTCAGGCCGATCGGGTTCTGCACGCCGCGGCAGAACTCGACATGCGCGCCGTCAGGCTGACGCGTCCGGTCGCCGATCCAGATCATGTGGCCCGACCCCGCCACCGGCAGGCCGGTGGTGCTGTCGATGCGGGCCAGGGCCTCCTCGTACTCCAGCAGCAGCGCCTCGTGGCTGGTATAGAAATCGACCTTGGACAGCTGGTGCGCGGTGTCGGAATTGACGCCCGCCGCCTGCATGAAGGCCATCGCATCGCCGATGCGGCCGGCGATGTCGCGGTACCGCGCGGCCTCGGGGCCGCCCACGAAGTCGGCGATCCAGCTTTGCACGCGGTGCATGTCCGCGAAGCCGCCGGTCGAGAAGGCGCGCAGCAGGTTCAGCGACGCCGCCGCCTGGGTATAGGCCGCCAGCATCCGCGTCGGGTCGGGGATGCGGGCCTCGGGGGTGAAATCGAACCCATTGATGATGTCACCGCGATAGCTGGGCAGCTCCACCCCGTCCATCACCTCGGTCGGGGCGCTGCGCGGCTTGGCGAACTGGCCCGCCATGCGCCCGACCTTGATCACGGGCATCTGCGCGCCCCAGGTCAGTACCACGGCCATCTGCAGCAGCACCTTGAAGGTGTCGCGCAGGTTGTCGGCGCTGAATTCGCTGAAGCTTTCGGCGCAGTCACCGCCCTGCAGCAGGAAGGCCCGGCCCGCGGCGGCGTCCGCCAGCTGGGCGCGCAGGCGGCGCGCCTCTCCAGCAAAGACCAGCGGGGGATAGCGGCGCAGTTGCGATTCCACCCCCGCCAGCGCGGCGGGATCGGTATAGTCGGGCATCTGGACGCGCGGATAGGCGCGCCAGCCGGCCTTGTCCCAATCCTGGGTGGCGGTCTTGCGGGTCTGCTGCGTCATGTCCTGCGCTCCTTGAAAATGTCGCGTCGGTATAAACGCTAACAGTCGGCAGGAAAAGGGTCTGCCGCGGCCCTCTGGAAAGCCCCCTTGCCGCGGCGTCAAAAGGCTGTTTGGGTGCGGGGCGCAACCGCACGCAAAGATAGCCCCCATGCCATCCGAGAAACCGCGACGCTTCACCTTCCTGTTGCTGGATCGATTCACCATGCTGCCCTTCACGGCCGCGATCGAGCCCCTGCGTCTGGCTAACCGCGCGTCGGGGCAGACGTTGTTCGACTGGCGCCTGGTCGGGCCGCGGGGCGACGTGGCGACGTGCTCGAACGGGACGCGGGTGATGCTGGACGGCGGGCTGGACCTTGACGCCCCCCCGCCCGGCCGGGACGAGGTCGTGATCGTCTGCGGCGGCACCGACATCGCGCGCGAGGCGACGCGCCCGGTGCTGGCCTGGCTGCGCCGGCAGGCGCG
>NZ_VDDD01000181.1:0-2500 GCF_006151785.1 Paracoccus marcusii | reverse complement strand
AGACGGATCAGACCCGAAACCGAGTGATCTAGGCATGAGCAGGATGAAGGTACGGTAACACGTACTGGAGGTCCGAACCCACACCTGTTGAAAAAGGTCGGGATGACTTGTGCCTAGGGGTGAAAGGCCAATCAAACTCGGAGATAGCTGGTTCTCCGCGAAAGCTATTTAGGTAGCGCCTCGGACGTATTCCCTGGGGGGTAGAGCACTGCATGGATGATGGGGGCCCACAGCCTTACTGAGTCTAAGCAAACTCCGAATACCCAGGAGAACTATCCGGGAGACACACGGCGGGTGCTAACGTCCGTCGTGGAGAGGGAAACAACCCTGACCAACAGCTAAGGCCCCCAATTCGTGGCTAAGTGGGAAAGCATGTGAGACTTCCAAAACAACCAGGAGGTTGGCTTAGAAGCAGCCATCCTTTAAAGATAGCGTAACAGCTCACTGGTCTAATCAAGAGGTCTTGCGGCGAAGATGTAACGGGGCTCAAGCCACGAGCCGAAGCTTTGGATGCACTTTAGAGTGCGTGGTAGCGGAGCGTTCTGTGATATAGAACGCTGCCTCTTTAGCCCAGCAATGGTCTACGGAGGCAATGTTCTGACTGTGAAGCCGGGCCGTGAGGCAACCGGTGGAGTGATCAGAAGTGAGAATGTTGACATGAGTAGCGACAAACAGGGTGAGAGACCCTGTCGCCGAAAGTCCAAGGGTTCCTGCTTAAAGCTAATCTGAGCAGGGTAAGCCGGCCCCTAAGGCGAGGCCGAAAGGCGTAGTCGATGGGAACCAGGTTAATATTCCTGGGCCAGGAGATGGTGACGGATCCCGAGGGTAGTTCGATCTTAACGGATTGATCGGGCTGCTTAGGGGTCCCTGGAAATAGCCCTCCACAAGACCGTACCCTAAACCGACACAGGTGGACTGGTAGAGAATACCAAGGCGCTTGAGAGAACCACATTTAAGGAACTCGGCAAAATACCTCCGTAAGTTCGCGAGAAGGAGGCCCGGTTTTTGCGCAAGCAGAGGCCGGGGGCACAAACCAGGGGGTGGCGACTGTTTACTAAAAACACAGGGCTCTGCGAAGTCGTAAGACGACGTATAGGGTCTGACGCCTGCCCGGTGCCGGAAGGTTAAAAGGAGAGGTGCAAGCCTTGAATTGAAGCCCCGGTAAACGGCGGCCGTAACTATAACGGTCCTAAGGTAGCGAAATTCCTTGTCGGGTAAGTTCCGACCTGCACGAATGGCGTAACGACTTCCCCGCTGTCTCAAATGTGGACTCAGCGAAATTGAATTGTCTGTGAAGATGCAGACTTCCCGCGGTTAGACGGAAAGACCCCATGCACCTTTACTACAACTTCGCACTGGCATCAGGATTGCGATGTGCAGGATAGGCGGTAGGCTTTGAAGCGGGGACGCTAGTCCTCGTGGAGCCATCCTTGAGATACCGCCCTTCGCACTCTTGATGTCTAACCGCGGCCCGTTATCCGGGTCCGGGACCCTGCGTGGTGGGTAGTTTGACTGGGGCGGTCGCCTCCCAAACAGTAACGGAGGCGCGCGAAGGTTGGCTCAGACCGGTCGGAAATCGGTCGTTGAGTGCAATGGCAGAAGCCAGCCTGACTGCAAGACTGACAAGTCGAGCAGAGACGAAAGTCGGCCATAGTGATCCGGTGGTCCCGAGTGGAAGGGCCATCGCTCAACGGATAAAAGGTACGCTGGGGATAACAGGCTGATGATGCCCAAGAGTCCATATCGACGGCATCGTTTGGCACCTCGATGTCGGCTCATCTCATCCTGGGGCTGGAGCAGGTCCCAAGGGTACGGCTGTTCGCCGTTTAAAGAGGTACGTGAGCTGGGTTTAGAACGTCGTGAGACAGTTCGGTCCCTATCTGCCGTGGGTGTTGGAGACTTGAGAGGAGCTGCCCCTAGTACGAGAGGACCGGGGTGGACGTTCCACTGGTGGACCAGTTGTCGTGCCAACGGCAGTGCTGGGTAGCTATGAACGGACAGGATAAACGCTGAAGGCATCTAAGCGTGAAGCCCCCCTCAAAACAAGGTCTCCCTTGAGAGCCGTGGAAGACCACCACGTCGATAGGCCGGAGATGTAAGTGCAGCAATGCATTCAGTTGACCGGTACTAATGGCTCGATAGGCTTGATTTGATCCGGAAGAAGCAGGATTATCCTCCTTCCTCCAAAGCATCCTTGGACAATATCAGACCCTTCAAAGGGTCCGACGCTGAGCGTTTCTTTCCTGGTCTGGTGGCCCTAGCGCGAGCAAAACACCCGATCCCATCCCGAACTCGGCCGTTAAGTGCCGCTGCGCCGATGGTACTGCGTCTTAAGACGTGGGAGAGTAGGTCACCGCCAGACCTGGTAAGAAACGCAATATCTCTCTGATACGATGAAATAAACCCGATCAGGACAACCTTGGCGCGGGGTAGAGCAGCCCGGTAGCTCGTCAGGCTCATAACCTGAAGGTCACAGGTTCAAATCCTGTCCCCGCAACCA
>NZ_VDDD01000180.1 GCF_006151785.1 Paracoccus marcusii | reverse complement strand
GGGGCATTCCTGCATCCTCCAAATGGCTCAAAAGCCATACCTTAGGGAGGACCACTTTTCAGGGGGCAGACCATCAGTATGGCCGTAAAAGAGGGGTGCGTGGACGCCTGATCGGCCGCACCAAGGGCGGCATGAATACCAAGCTGCACGCCATTTTCGACAGCCGGGGACGACCGCTCGACCTGTTCATCACCGCCGGACAGGTGAGCGACTATATCGGCGCACGGGCGCTGCTCAGCGGCTTGCCAAACGTCGAATGGCTGCTTGGCGATCGTGGTTATGATGCTGACTGATTGAGAGAGCGTTGCAAGACAAAGGGATACGCGCTTGCATCCCTAGTCGGAAGCAACGCAAGACGCTGGTCCAATATGATAAGCGACGCTACAAGCGGCGAAGTCGCATCGAGATCATGTTCGGCAGGCTCAAGGATTAAATGTGCGTGGCAACTCGATACGACAGATGTCAGAAGGTCTTCCTCTCGGCCATCGCTCTCGCAGCAACCGTCATCTGTTTGTTATGAATCCTGACCCTAGTATGAAAGGGCGTCGGTTTATAACCATTTTTCCGACGCCCAAGCCACTTTAGATAAAGTCGAAGACCCCGTTTAAGAGAACTGAGTCACCGCTACCGAAATTGAGAAGCGTTCCATCACGGACCTCTGTGGCGCTGTAACTCCTTCCACCGAGGTCCAGGGTATCGCGGCTACTCTCGAATCCGTAGACGATATCGGCACCATCACCAGCCCGCAATATAAGCACGTCGCTTGCCCCGTCGCCATTGTGCCCGTCTCCAATCCAGATGCGGTCATCTCCTTGGCCACCCTGCACAGTATCACGGCCCATTGACCCGTCCAAAGTATCGTTGCCTCGGCTGCCCACCAACCTATCGTGACCCCATCGCGTGTTGAAGTTTACGCCAGCCCCGGAACTTGAGATCACAGCGCCCGACGCGTCGATGACGTCGTTGCCTGCATGCGTCCAGCCAAGTTCGAAGTTGTCGAAGCGCAGTGTCGCGGTCCCGCCGATACTGGTGCTGGCATTGCCTGAAAACGCTCCGTCAGACAGGACACGATCAACCGTGACACGGACACCCTCGATGCCAACAGTGTCATTGTTGGAGTAGATGTCGCCGCGTTTGATCCAGATGTTGATCAGGTCGTTTCCTGAGCCGCCGTCGATCGTATCATTACCGGGGTTGTGGTTTGCATCACCGTTACCCCATCGGATGTTTTCGTTACCGGCGCCGCCATAAATCAGATCATTGCCGGTACTGGAGTGGATGAAATCATTCCCGCCATCGCCGTTGATGGTATCGTTGCCCGAGCCGCCATCAATGACATCGTCAAACTGCGATCCTGAGATCCGGTCATTTCCTGCACCGGTAAAGATCGACAGACCGTGGGCGGGTACACTTCCACCGGAACTATTTACCGTCGCATTTGTCGCCACGACAACGTCGTCGCCGGTGGTACCAAAAATACGCTCAATACCCGTGAATTCCAGGCGGTCATTCCTGCTCTGAACGCTGCCACTATCTGTCGAGTGCATGTCGATGCGCAGACCGGCCGAACCGTCCAGAATCAACCTGTCGCCGCCAGGATTACCAGGTGTATAGGGATTAGCATCGTACCGCTCTGTCCCGGTGCCGCCATGGTAGGTATCGTTGCCCACCCCCGGCTGCCAGTAGAATGTATCTAGCCCTTCAAGACCCCAGACTATGTCTGATTGTGTCGTGCCCCGCATTGTATCGTCGGCATTCGAACCTCTTATTTCATTGATATCGGCTGCCGGTGGTATTGGTGTGGGAAGGGGCGCAGGCGTAACCGTGGGCGGTGTGCCGTTCAGCTCTTTCGGGACGGCGCCGTTGAAGAGGAAGTTGGCGGGTGTCAGGATCGCCTTGTCGACGCCCTGCAGGAAGATGCTGTCATTGGTCCCCAGGACGATCCGGGTGCCGCCGTTCTCGCTGATCAGCGCGGTGACGTTCGCATATCCACGGATGTCAAGGATCTCTCCGGCGCGGGCGTCGAAGTCCGTGATCGTGTCGCGACCGTCGCCTACAGAAAAACGGAAAGTATCTTTTCCGGTCCCACCGGTAAGCGTGTCGTTTCCAGTGCCCCCGACCAACGTATCGTTGCCCTCGTTTCCGAGAAGGACGTCGTTTCCGGCCATTCCGAACAAGCCGTTGTTGCCGCTGTTGCCGGAGATCAGGTTGTCGAGGCTGTTGCCCTCACCACGGGTGTTGGCCGCAGTGCGCAGGTAGAGGTCCTCAACATTGGCGCTGAGAACCCAGTCACGGGTCGAATGGACCGTGTCATGACCCTGGCCCGCCAGTTCGATCACGCGGTCACCGGCGTTATCGACCCAGTAGACGTCGTTCCCGGTGCCGCCATGCATCTCGTCCGCGCCGGCCTTTCCGTCGATGATGTCGTTGCCGCCGAAGCCGTAGATCTTGTCGTTCCCGGACGTACCGTTCAGCGTGTTCGCGCTGTCATCTCCATTTATGCCATTGGGGGTGACAATCGGGTCTGGGATCAACACCACTGGCGGGCTTACTACCTCAATCGCGCTTCCGAACTCTGCGGGACGGATGTCGGCCCCCTCGATGATCGCCACCAGCGGACGTCCGGGATCGGTCCATTTTCCGGCCCATGCCTCCTGGCCGGACGAGACCGACCATAAGTCGACGAAGCTCGCCATCGGACCGATCTGCCAGACATTGCCCTGCATGTCGGCCGGTCCAAATTTCGCAACCTGCTTTCCGTCGATATAGAAGGTAGCATCCTTCTCGGTCACGGACACTTCGTAGGTGTGCATCCCTTTCGACGCGTCGAAGCCGAGATCGATGATGCTCCGCTTCTGCGCCTCGGGGGTCAGGACCATGTGCTCGCCCTTGGCGTTCTCCATATGGATCGCGAGTTGGACTTTGGTCGTGTCTCCGCCGACGAACTCAAAGTCGAACTCGACCCACGGATCGTTCTTCCAGTCCGCCTTGTAGGTGAACATGCCGAAGACTGCGCCTGGCGCCATGACCGGGGCTTGGGCCGTCCAGCTCCAAGTGCCGGTCGTTGCAATCTCGTTGGACTGCACCTCCGCTCCGAGATAGGGTCTGGAAGAGCCGGCAGGGGCCTTGGTCAGAGAAAGACTCACATCACCGTTTGCCGCAACACTGACGTTGTTGGCCGACCATGACATGTTGTTCGTCTGACCCGCATCCCATTCCGAGATGAGCCAGCTGTCAGGCGTGCTTTTCTGGCCTAGTTTGTAGAGGCTCAGATCATATTCATCGGACGACGCCGGCGGGGTGGGCGCAGGAGCAAAAACCGGCCCGACATCGGCCAAATTTTTGGGTGACACGCCATTGAAGGTGAAGTTCACGCCCGTCAGGGCCGATTTCGCCACGCCCTGAAAGAGGATGCTGTCGCCGCCCTCGAAGACCATGCGAGTGCCACCCGTCTCAGTGACGAGATTGGTATAACCCGCGTATCCGCGGACATCGATGAGCTCTCCCAGCTTGGCGTCGAAATCGGTGATCACGTCGCGACCGTCGCCTGCAGAAAAACGGAAAGTATCTTTTCCGGTTCCACCGGTAAGCGTGTCGTTGCCGGTACCGCCGACCAACGTATCGTTGCCCTCGTTTCCAAGAAGGACGTCGTTTCCGGCCATTCCGAACAAGCCATTGTTGCCGCTGTTGCCGGAGATCAGGTTGTCGAGGCTGTTGCCCTCACCACGGGTGTTGGCCGCAGTGCGCAGGTAGAGGTCCTCAACATTGGCGCCGAGCACCCAATTACGGGTCGAATGGACCGTGTCATGACCCTGGCCCGCCAGTTCGATCACGCGGTCGCCGGCGTTATCGACCCAGTAGACGTCGTTCCCGGTGCCGCCATGCATCTCGTCAGCGCCGGCCTTGCCGTCGATGATGTCATTGCCGCCAAAGCCGTAGATCTTGTCGTTCCCGGACGTACCGTTCAGCGTGTTCGCGCTGTCATTCCCGTTGATCGCGCCGGGAACGGGCGTGGGCCCGACCTGCATGCCGTTCAGCTCTTTCGGGACGGCGCCGTTGAAGAGGAAGTTGGCGGGTGTCAGGATCGCCTTGTCGACGCCCTGCAGGAAGATGCTGTCATTGGTCCCCAGGACGATCCGGGTGCCGCCGTTCTCGCTGATCAGCGCAGTGACGTTCGCATATCCACGGATGTCGAGGATCTCTCCGGTGCGGGCGTCGAAGTCCGTGATCGTGTCGCGACCGTCGCCTGCAGAAAAACGGAAAGTATCTTTTCCGGTCCCACCGGTAAGCGTGTCGTTGCCGGTACCGCCGACCAACGTATCGTTGCCCTCGTTTCCAAAAAGGACGTCGTTTCCGGCCATTCCGAACAAGCCATTGTTGCCGCTGTTGCCGGAGATCAGGTTGTCGAGGCTGTTGCCCTCACCACGGGTGTTGGCCGCAGTGCGCAGGTAGAGGTCCTCAACATTGGCGCCGAGAACCCAGTCACGGGTCGAATGGACCGTGTCATGACCCTGGCCCGCCAGTTCGATCACGCGGTCGCCGGCGTTATCGACCCAGTAGACATCATTTCCGGTGCCGCCATGCATTTCGTCAGCGCCGGCCTTGCCGTCGATCACGTCGTTACCGCCGAAGCCGTAGATCTTGTCGTTCCCGGACGTACCGTTCAGCGTGTTCGCGCTGTCATTCCCGTTGATGACGTTCTGGGCGGGAGGCGTCGGAATGGGGGTCGGATCGGGTGTAGGTGTGACCTCTGGCTCTTCGGTCTGAGGCTCGTCGACGGGCGGGACAGGGGTGGGCGTTGGTGCGGGAGTGGCACCCTCATTCACGCCGTCACGATCATATTCCATCACAGTTTTCCAAGCCAGCTTCTGAAGGCTTGCTGCAATGATGGGATTGATGGTCGGGTAGGCGCCATAATCACCGAAGACGGTATTCGGCAGGCCTGAAGGGTCCTTACCGTAGAGTGTCGCCTGGTGGACCATCGTCACGAAGTAATAGCCGGCGTCTGTCGGATGGATATCGTCGGAAAAGAAGTGCCTGATGGAAGAAACGCCAGGGATCTTGCCGGCCTCGATAGCATCGTAAAGGTTGGCCATTGCTTGCCCGGCGGGAACGAGCAGCATCTCTTTCGATCCAGTCGGTCGTGCCGCATTTACTTTGTCGACCACGCCTTCCCAGATAGGGCTGAAACGGTCCAAGCTTGCCCGCCAAGCCTTCAGGTCACCGTTGAAGAAGTCGAACCCGTTCCAGGTCTCATAGAGATAGGACTGGATGCCGGGGTTGGTGGCATGGGCAAGAGTAAGGAATTTGAGGGCGTAACCCGGGGTGTCGTTCCACTGGACATTCGTTTCCAGAGGAACGGCTTCCGTGAGGATGAGTGCGTCATATTTGCCGGTGGCGAGGGCCTGGTGGGAATCCACACCTTGCGCATGGACACGATCGTGGTCATTCCAACTCACACGCAACGGTGCGCCGGTAATGACCTGGAAGTCGGTCTTTCCTTCATTTCCCATGCTGTTCATCATGTGGGGAATTTGCCGCCCGACGAGGCTATGACCGACGGTAAGAATATTCGATTCTGACGAAAGCGCCATTTGTCCCTCTTATGATCTACTATTTGTCAGCGTCGCGCATTTTGAATGAGATTCCGTTAACGACGGATCACTTCGATGGCGCTGATCAGCTTTCGCGGAACGCGCGATTGAAGTAGTCGGCCAGCGGCTTCATCAGGTAGGCCATCGGGCT
>NZ_VDDD01000179.1 GCF_006151785.1 Paracoccus marcusii | reverse complement strand
TTCCCCAGGATCACCGCAAGCAGATTGTTGAAATCGTGGCTGACGCCCCCTGCCATCTGCCCGATCAATGCCAAGCGCTCACTTCGCTGACGTTCTTCAGCACTATGCCTTTGCTCCGTCACATCGTTGATGAGCACCACCGCATGCCCGTGCCCGTCATGTTCACCCGCCAGCGGCACGGCCACGCATTCCAATATCTCCTGGCGTCCCGAACGGTGGTGCCGCGCCTCGAAATGACTCGGCTGCTGCGCTGCAAGCCTATCGCGCACATGGTCGATATTGGGGGTGCAATCCGTCTCCTGCATCACCTCTTTCAGGGTCTTTCCCAACAGCTGCTGTCCATCCTGATCCTGAAGTGCGATCGCCGCAGCGTTCGCATAAATGATTGGCCAGAAGTCGATGGCGCCTTCACGTCTCTCAAGCATGACCGCGCCCGTGGTCATTGCGTCTATGGCTGTCCTGAACAGCCGAAGATCACGCTGTTCGCTCACCTCGCGGGTCACGTTCCGGAAGTGGACCGCGATGCCTGTCTGAGCAGGATGAACGGTCACATGAAACCAGCTCTCCAGCGGAGCGAAATAGGCTTGGAATGACTCCGAGTGTCCCGTTTCACTGACAGTCCGGTAAGTCCGCTCGAAGATCGTGCCGCGAGATTCGGGAAATTCCTCCCAGATACACTGCCCGACAAGCTCGGTAGGGGGGCGGCGGAGCATCTGTTCTGCAGCCACATTTACGAATGTGAATTGCCAACTTCTATCAAGCAGGAAAAAGCCGTCGGTCATCGTGCGCATAACGAAGGATAGCTCCGCCTGTGCACGCATTTGCTCGTCGATAGCAGCGCGTTCCCGACTGATGTCCTGGAAGGCACCCTGCAGCGCCACCACGCGCCCATCCTGCAGGATCGCCTCACCGATGGTTCTGGCCCAGAACAACCTACCTGTCATGGAGCGGCACTGCACATCCAGGTTCCACGACGCTCCGTCGGCGAGGCAGGCGTTGACTGCTTCTGTGACTGCTTGCCTGCTTTTTTCGACGTAGAACGACAGGGCAAAGTCCAGGCCGAGTTCCGTTCCCACCGGCACAGCAAACAGATCGTGGAGAAGTGGCGTCCATTCAACGCGATCCTCACCAACGCGGTAATACCACGCGCCGGTCTGGCTGGCGGCGCAGGCGCCTCTCAGAAGACGAAGCTCGTCATGCTGATCCATCGTCAAAGGGTCCCTTTAAATGCGGTCAGATGCCCAAAGGGTTACCGACTAAAATTGCCTTACCACTTTCTTAAGGTTCAGCCGTATCAACTCCCAGATGTAAAATAGTGTTAGGAGTGTGTGACGTGTTTCCGTCGGCGGCAAGACAGGATGCCGATTTTCAGGCTTGCCGGCATGCTTCGCTGGATACCCCGGCTGTAGCGCGAGGTTGGTCATGCAGTAAGACTGAAACCCGGCCGCCAGAAAAGAAGCAGGCCCCAGGCCTTTGGCGCGTTCTGGGCTCTTGCGACAACCGGCGACCGTACTCATTGCTTGATGGCGAAATGACGAGGCCGAGTTGACGAAAGGATTCACAGGGCGCGCTGATCGTGATTCAAGCTGGTATCTGTGATGAAAAGCAGCTTAGCATGAGATTTGATATCGGACGAAGAATGGGCTTTTCACGAGCGCTTCATTCTGGCCGTCCGAGCGCCGAACGGGCGCAAACCTACCGACCATCGGCTCGTTCTTAATGGGATTTTCTGGATAGCCCGGACAGGCTCGCCGTGGCGTGACTTGCCGGCAGAGTTCGGGAAGTGGTCCAGCGTCTACCGCCAGTTCCGACGCTGGACCCTGGCGGGTTCGTGGGAGCAGATCCTGGAGGTCTTGCTCGAAAGCCGGATCGTGCCGGATGCACTTCAGATGATCGACAGCACAGTGGTCCGAGCCCATCATCAGGCAGCGGGCGCAAAAGGGGGCTGAGCCATGAGGCGCCACTGGTTCGAGCCCATGGCGAAGGAGACAGGGTCTTGGCCGCTCAAGAGGTGGCTTTACGACCAAGATCCATCTCCGCGTCAATGGCGCAGGCCTGCCCATGAGGTCGGACATCACACCGGGTCAAAACATCGGATTATCGAGGCTTTGACTTGGTCATGGACGATAATCTGCCCGCGCCGGCTGTGCTGATCGCAGATCAAGGCTATGACTCCGACAAGGTTCGCAAAACGATGGAGGCGCGCAACGTCGTCCCGGTGATCCCAATGCGCAAGTCCCGCAGGTTGCGCGTCGTCGTGGATCGGGCCCTCTATCGCCTGCGCAATCTCGTCGAGCGGTGCTTCAACAAGCTCAAGAATGCCCGCCGCGTTGCCACCCGCATGACAAAACCGCCAAAAGCTACCTCGGCTTCGTCGACATCACATCGATCCGCCTGTGGATCCGCCATTTGTCAACATAACCTAGCACGCTGCCGGCGAACGCTTGGGCCATCATGAGCAGACCAGAGATGCCCAATGCTCGCGAGGCGACCGGGCGTTATCGGCCCCGGCGCCGTGATTGATGATGGGCTGAGGGACGGCGCCGAAACATGCTGGCGATTAGGGCAGGGGGCTCAACCAGCAAGCGCTCATCACCTTTTCGTTGAATAGTACTCGCCGTAAGGTTGTATTTTGACCCTCACTATGTGAGTTGCATCAAGTGCAGACATTTTGGCGTGATACGCTAGGGTAGAATGAGATCCGGCATGACCAGGCATATGAGCGATGACCTCCTGGACGAGATCGAACAACGCGCGATGGCCGAGCGGATCCTGCTGAACATTCTGCGCGCAACGCTCGCCTTTCCGGAAGCGATGGATCGCAGTGGTGTGGCGACGATGATCTCAGCTGCTGCCACGGAGCGCCAACGGCATGGCGATTACGGTGCAGCTGATCTGCTCCGCCACTGGAAGGCAATGGTCGATGGCTGGGACTGATGGTCATGGCAGACGCAATATTCGGGTTTTCGTTCGTCGCGCAGCCCTCAAAGGATAGGATGGTTTGGTCCGTAATTTTCTGTACCGCAGTGAGACACTGCTTCAGCCCCATGATCTCGAGTTCCGGATGATCCTGGAACAGGCGCGATCCCGGAACAGCAATATGGCCGTTACAGGCTACCTGCATTGGGAGGACGGGACCTTCCATCAATGGGTCGAAGGACCGGAGGCCGAACTGCGGATCGTGGAGAGGTGCATCAATGAAAGCCGATCTCATTACGGGCAAACCATTCTGAGCAGAGATACCGCCACCATCAGGCAGTTCCCAGGCTGGCATATGGCGCTTGGAGTGTCGGAAAAGAACTCGCTCTTCGACTTCGTTGCGACACAGAGTGTCGGGACCTTGGATCGAACAGAGTATGCCGCCGGTGTGCTTGCCTTCATGCGCGTGCAGTCCGAGACCACTTTGCCCTTCTGAGCTGAAGCGCCCAGCTGCCGAACTGGGGAACAGTCTGCGGCGCAGCCAGACCGTCGCCATGACCAAGCCGGAAAACTGCAGCATCCGGCGGTCCATTTCTCGGGGGGCAGAGCAGATCGGGAGCACATTCACTCACGCAAAAGCTGGTGGCGGGTGTCTGTGCGCCAAAACCATTGCCCGATACTTTTGCTGTCAGTCAGAGCCCTTGCTTCTAACACAACCTATCTGTCGCAAGCTCTGGTTCTTGTTATCGTAGGCGTGCCTAAATTCTGTGACAAACTTGCCCGTGCGAAGACAATGCTAGTTTTGTGCAGGTCAATTATGGATTTATTAGCAGAATCTCGTTAAGCATAAATTCGCTTAAGATGGAGATTCTCGGCGAATGTGCGCTTACCGGTTCTGCGATGTATGTGGGAACGAACTCGATAAGATGAACCCTCACAAGTACGGCTGCTTGTCATGCTACATCGCCTCAGGGCCAGATTGGCCGACGCGGTGGCTTGCAGACAGCACAGTGAGTACTGTCTGCAAGGTGGTATCGCTTACCGATTGGCGTGGAAAATTCCGTCGCCAGGTGTCGCCATCTCCAGGAGCTTGAAATCGTTGCCGAGCGACCAAAGCTCACGCTGACAACTGCAACCTACGAACGCCTAGTAGCTTACAAACTCTGCAATGGAGCGACCACGCCTGGATCCGAAAACCGCCTTCTGGATCTGATTGATTAGATCTTTCTCCGAGTAAGGCTTTTCATAGTAGGCGATAACGTTATCGAGATTGTAGTTCTTCGGTCTAGGGTATGCTGACGTCACGATGACATCGATCTTCGGCCATCCGATTTTGATCTCCTCGGCAAGCCAGAAACCGTCTTTCTCAGCGTTCAAGTCTATATCCGTAAACACGACGAGAATGTCGGGATAGTGCCTCAGCATTGTCAGGGCTTCATCCGCGTTCTTGGCCTCAACCGCCTCGAAACCCGAATCCTCCATGATCGAGACAGCTGTCATACGCAGAAGCCCTTGATCCTCTACAACGAGAACCACTGGGTCAAATTGTGATATGCTCATGCTCAAATTCTCGTCGTTACTACGGAACTGGTATACGAGAGAAGAAGGAGTTCCCAGCTCCACAGTTCCTCACTGAAAAATGCTGTTGCGGTTGATCGCTAGCAGAGGGCAGTTTCCGGGATCAGTGATGGTGCTCTGCCCCCTGGAAACTGGACCGTTTGAAGCTGGAGTTTTCGGTTAACCTTCCCTGGCTGGGAGAGGAGCGGAGAACGATGAAAGCATCGAGGTTCACGGAGGCGCAAAAGGCGTTTGTCCTGAAGCAGGGCGAGGAAGGCACGCCGGTGGCCGAGGTCTGCCGCAATGTGGGGATCAGCCAGGCGACCTATTTTAACTGGAAGAAGCGATATGGCGGTTTGTTGCCCGACGAGATGCGCCGGCTGAAGGCGCTGGAATGAGGCGCAAACGCCATGGGTTCGAGCGCAGCGCCGAATGAGAACAGCCGGTTGAAGGAGATCGTGGCCGACCTGACCCTCGACCGGGAGATGTTGCAGGACGTCATCCGCCGAAAGCTTGTTCACCAGCTGATTTGAACCGGTGGCGCCAGCTGGTTCACCCTGGCCGGATGCGCGAACTAGTTCGCGGGATGTGCATCGATTGGGGCGCGTCGATACGCAGGGCTTGTGGGGCCCTGCGGTTTGACACCTCCACGTTCCACTACAAGTCCCGGCGCACGGACCAGGCAGCCGTCGAGAGACGGATCAGGGAGATCTGCGAAACGCGGGTGCGCTATGGATATCGGCGTGTCCACGTCTTGCTGCGACGGGAGAGCTGGCAGGTGAACATCAAGAAGACTCGTAGAATTTACAATGAATTAGGTATGCAGCTCAGGAACAAGAACCCGAAACGGCGGGTGAAGGCCAAGCTGCGAGACGATCGCCAGGAGGCAGTCGGACCGAACGATGTCTGGGCCATGGACTTTGTTCATGACCAATTGGCTTTGGGTAACAAATTGAGGATCCTGACGATCGTGGATACGCATTCCCGTTTCTGTCCAGCAGCCGACCCGCGCTTTGCTTACCGCGGTGAGGATGTGGTCCGGACCCTGGAACGGGTCTGTGCCCAGGTCGGCTATCCCAGGACGATCCGAGTCGACAATGGCAGCGAATTTATCTCTCGCGATCTCGACCTGTGGGCTTATGCCAACGACGTTACCCTGGACTTCTCACGCCCTGGAAAGCCTACTGACAATGGCTTTATCGAGGCGTTCAACATCAAGCTCAGGTCCGAATGCCTGAACGCGCGTCGCCATTGCCGCTCGGACCAATGGCGCAACAATGGCAACTTCATGAGCCT
>NZ_VDDD01000178.1 GCF_006151785.1 Paracoccus marcusii | reverse complement strand
TGCGTGCGATGGGCGAGGGCAACGCGATGGCCGCGCGCCTGCGCCGGCCCACGCCGCGCGCCGTGCTGGCCCGCGCCGCCGATCTGCTGGCCTCCCACAGTCCCGACCGCGACGATCCGTCCCGTGTCGCCGTCACCTTCGATCTGGTCTTTCTGACGGGCTGGGCGCCCTCGGACAGCCAGCCAAAGCCCTTGCGCCCCGGATCGGCCACCACCTCGCTGGCCGATGCCCTGACAAAACTCAGGAAGTCATGATGAGACCCACCCACGCGCCTGCCGACCATCCCGCGGTCAAGCCCGCCAAGACCGGCATCCTGATCGCCAATCTGGGCACGCCGGACGGCTATGACTACTGGTCGATGCGCCGCTATCTGAACGAGTTCCTGTCCGACCGCCGCGTCGTCGACGTGAACCGCCTGATCTGGCAGCCCCTGCTGCAGGGGGTGATCCTGACCAAGCGGCCGTTCAGTTCCGGCAAGAACTACAAGCTGATCTGGAACCACGAGGCGAACGAAAGCCCGCTGCTGACCATCACCAAGGCCCAGACCCGCGCGCTGGCGCAGATGGCGCATGACGAATGGGGCGATCAGGTGATGGTCGATTTCTGCATGCGCTATGGCAATCCATCGACCGGGGACGTGGTGCGGCGGATGGTCGATGCGGGCTGTCGGCGGATCGTGTTCCTGCCGCTTTATCCGCAATATGCGGGGCCGACCTCGGCCACGGCCAACGACCAGCTGTTCCGCGTCCTGATGAAAGAGACCTGGCAGCCCGCCGTGCGCACGGTCGAGCCCTATGTGAACCACCCCGACTACATCAAGGCGCTGGCCGACAGCGTGCGCCGCGCGCTGGACGGCAAGGTGCCCAAGAAGCTGGTCGCCAGCTATCACGGCATGCCCAAGCGCTATCTGATGCAGGGCGATCCCTATCACTGCCAGTGCCAGAAGACGTCGCGCCTGCTGCGCGAGGAGCTGGGCTGGCCCGAGGGGATCATCGACACGACCTTCCAGTCGGTCTTCGGCCGCGAGGAGTGGTTGAAGCCCTATACGGTCGAGCATGTGGCCGAACTGGCCAAGCAGGGTCATACCGACATCGCGGTGATCTCTCCGGCGTTCTCGTCGGACTGCATCGAGACGCTGGAGGAGATCAACGGCGAGATCAAGGAGGCCTTCGAGGAGGCCGGGGGGCACGAATTCCAGTACATCCCCTGCCTGAACGACGACCCCGCCCATATCCGCGTCATGCTGGAGGTGGTGCGCGAGAACATCGGCGGCTGGGTGCAGCCGCGGTGAGCGTCGGCGCGTTCACTCCAAGTTGGGTTTGATCCGGTGCGAGGCATTGGATAGGACTAGGCCATGTGCGCGAGGAGAGTGGCCGGAACATGAAGAAAATCAACGCGCTTGCGATTCTGGGCCTGATCGTGCTGGGTGCGTGCGGCCCGCGCAACCTGGCGCCTGCGCCGATGGCCATGCCCATGGACCCGGCCGCGGCGGCGGCGCCGGTGGTCGACGACAACGCAGCAATCGCGGGGCGCGTGCTGCAGCAGATCAACACGCTGCGCGGCAACATCGGCCTGTCCCCGCTGCAGCCCAGCCCTGCGCTGGAGGCGGCGTCGCTGGTCCATTCGCGCGACATGTCGGCCCAGAACCGGGCCTGGCACTGGGGGTCGGACGGATCGTCGCCCCTGGACCGGGCGCAGCGTCAGGGGTTCGGCGGAGAGATCATCGGCGAGAACATCTCGGAGACCTACGAGAACGAGATCGAGACGCTGGCCGCATGGATGTCCACGCGCGACACCCGCGACGTGATCATGGACCCGACCGCGACGCAGCTGGGCTTTGCCTGGTTCAAGGAGCCGTCGGGCAAGGTCTGGTGGACGCTGCTGACCGGACGCTAGGCCTCGGGCGGCCCCCATGCGGGGCCGCAACCGTCGCGGGGGTCAGGGATAGATGACGACCGGCGTGCCGGGCATCAGCATCGCATAGATTTCCTGGATTTCCTCGTCGGTGACGGCGATGCAGCCGGCCGTCCAGTCGCGCTGGCGCGGGAACAGGTTGTTGCCCTGGGGTCCGCGGCCGTGGATGAAGATGTCGCCGCCCGGATCCATGCCATACTGCTCGGCGAAGGCGCGGTCGTTGGGGTTCGGATACGAGATGCCCACCGACAGGTGGAACGCGCTGCGCGGGTTGAAGCGGTCGATGTAATAGACGCCTTCGGGGGTCTTGCCGTCGCCCGAGAACTGCTTGTGCCCCACCGGCTGGTTGCCCAGGCTGATGTCATAGGACCGGACCGGCGTGCTGCCGCTGAACAGGTGCATGCGACGCTGACCCTTGTTCACCTGCACCTGGGTGATCGGCGGTCCGGAGTAGCGCTGGAACTTGCTGGGTTGCTGCGGCTTTCCACAGGCAGCCAGCAGGGCCAGCATCGAAATCGTGAACGTCCGACGGGTGGTTCTGATCATCACTGCCTCTGAAGCGTTTTTGATTTTTTATGGGCCCGGAATATCACGGATACACCATGCCTGCCTAGCGGTGCGTTAACGCCGCCACCAGTTCGACATGCGGGGAAAACCGGAACTGGTCGACCACCCACAGTCGATCGATGCCATAGCCGGCATCGGCCAGAATCCGCGCATCCTTGGCAAAACTGACCGGGTCGCAGGACACGGCCGCCACCACCGGGACGCGAGCGGCGGTGATCTGACGCATCTGCGCCTCGGCCCCGGCGCGGGGCGGGTCGATCACGATCGCGTCAAACCGGGCCAGTTCATCGGGCATCAGCGGCCTGCGGGCCAGATCGCGGACCTCGGTCGTGACACGGTTCAGGCCGGACGTGGCCCGCCACGCCGAATCAAGGGCGGACAAGGGTGCGGCCAGCCCCTCGACCGCATGGACGGAGGCCCGTTCCGCCAAAGGCAGCGTGAAGGTCCCGCAGCCCGCGAAAAGATCGGCGACCTTTGACGCGCCCGCCACGGTGTCGCGCACCGCAGCCAGCAGTGCGGCCTCGCCCTGGGCGGTGGCCTGCAGGAAGGCACCGGGCGGGGGGACGACATGCGCGCGCCCCATCGGCAGGGCGGGCGCGCGGCGGGTGATGGCCTGGCCATCCCAGTCCAGCCGCGCCAGATCGCCCTCGTCCGCGAGGGCGGCCAGAGCCTGGAACAGCGCAGGGTCCATCGGCTTGCCGCCACGCACGGCGACGTCCAGCCCGGCCGGACCATGGATGACGACCAGCGACAGTTCCGCCGCGCGCGACGCCCCGGCGATGACGATGCGGCGCAGCAGCGGCAGCGCGGACAGGATCTGCGGGCGCAGCACGTGGCATTCGGTCAGATCGACGATCACGTCGGATGCGCGGCCATGAAACCCCACGGTCGCACCCTTCTTCGTGCGCCGCCCCGACAGCACGGCCCTGCGGCGGCTGTTCGGCGCCGACACGTGGACCTGCGGCAGAGGCGCCGTGATCCCCTGGGCCGCCAGCGCGGTCAGCACGACCTGGGTCTTCCAGGCGGTGGTGAAGGCGTCGGTCGCGTGCATCAGCGAACAGCCCCCGCAGGCGCGGTAATGGCCGCAGACGGGGCGGATGCGGTCCGGGGACGGGGTGACGATGCGCGGGGCGGCGATGCGGCCGTCCAGGGCCTCGCCCTGGACGACCTCTCCGGGCAGGACCAGGGGGGCCAGCGCGCGGGCGTCGCCCGACAGGGCCACGCCGTCGCCCTTGCGGCCAAGCCGCTCGATCGTCCATTGGGTCATTCGGCAGCCTCTTCGGTGCCCAGGAAACCGCCCGACTGGCGGTTCCAGTAGCGGGCATAGCGGCCGTCGCGGGCCAGCAGGTCGTCATGACCGCCCTGTTCGACGATGCGCCCGTCCTCGATCACCAGAATGCGGTCCAGTTCGGCGATGGTGGACAGTCGGTGCGCGATGGCCAGCACGGTCTTGCCGCGCATGGCGCGGGTCAGGGCATCCTGGACCTGGGCCTCGACCTCGCTGTCCAGCGCACTGGTCGCCTCGTCCAGGACCAGGATCGGCGCGTCCTTGAGGAAGGCGCGGGCCAGGGCGATGCGCTGGCGCTGGCCGCCCGACAGCTTGACGCCGCGTTCGCCCAGATATGCGTCATACCCGGTGCGGCCCGCATAATCCTCCAGCGTCAGGATGAAGTCGTGCGCCTCGGCCGCCTTGGCGGCGGCCACGACCTCGTCCTGCGTCGCGTCGGGGCGACCGTACAGGATGTTGTCGCGGGCGGATCGGTTGAACATGGCGGTGTCCTGGGTGACCATCGCCACCTGGCGGCGCAGGCTTTCCTGGGTCACATCGCGCAGGTCGTGGCCGTCGATGCGGATGGTGCCCCGTTCAACGTCGTAGAGCCGCAGCAGCAGGCCGACCAGCGTGGTCTTGCCAGCGCCGGACGCGCCGACGATGCCGATCTTCTCTCCGGCCGGGATGGTCAGCGTCAGGTCGCGGATGCCGCCCGCGTCGCGGCCATAGGCGAATTCGACATGGTCGAACTCGATCCGGCCCTGCACGCGCGACAGGGTCCGGGCGCCGGGGCGGTCGGTCAGGGCATGGGGCGGGGACAGGGTCTTCATCCCGTCCTCGACCTCTCCGATGCTGCCCCACATGCCCATCAGGGCCATGCTGACCCACCCGGTCATCTGCGACAGGCGCATAGCGATGGCACCGCTGGCGGCGACATCGCCCACGGTCGCGGTGCCGTCGCGCCACAGCAGGATCGCGCCGCCGACCAAAATCACCGGCAGGATCCCCGCCACGACCATCAGCGACAGCCGGAACCAGGTCGAGACGACGCCGAAATCCAGCGCGCGTTCGCGGAACCCCGCCATCGCGCCCAGGGCGGCCTGATCCTCGTGGTCGGCATGGGCGAACAGCTTGACCGTCTTGATGTTGGTGATGGTGTCGACGACCTGTCCGGTGACATTGGCCCGCGCCGATGCGCGCGCGCCCGATTTCGCGCGGATGCGCGGCAGGAAGAACCGGATCAGCGCGAAATAGGCCGCCAGCCAGACCAGCAGCGCCACCGCGCCCCAGCCATCGACGGCCAGCAGGAAGGCCGCCGATCCCAGCACGGATGCCAGGGCGAATGCCACCACGTTCACCATCTCGGATGCGACATCGGTCACCGCGCGCGCGGTCTGCATCTGCTTTTGCGCCAGCCGCCCGGCAAAGTCGTTGTCGAAGAAGGTGACCGCATGTCCCATCGTCCAGCGATGCAGGCGCGACAGCACCAACGGCAGGATGTTCGGTCCGATGATCACGTTCGAGCTGGCCGTGGACAGGCCATAGATCGCCGGGCGCACCACCAGGAAGAACCCCGCGAACAGCGCGACCAGGCCCCAGTTCTGGTCCCAGAAGACGCCGGGCGCGCTGGTCGTGACCGCATCGACGACCATCCCCAGCAGCAGCGCCGAGACGACATCCGCCACCCCGCCCAGGGCGGAGGCGATGGCGGCAAACCCCAGCCCCGGCCAGGCGCCCGACAGGCACCAGCGGAAGAAGGCCATCAGCGTGGCGGGCGGCGCGCCCTCGGCCGGGCGAAAGGCGTCGACCATGCGGCCGAAGCGGGTGTGCAGGCTCATTCGTCGTCCTTCCCGGCCAAGCGGGCCGCGTCGATCAGGGCGGGGGCGGGCAGGGTGAAGGCCGACGCGATCCACGCCTCCTCCGCGGCCTTCAGGGCCCGTCCCAAGGCAGGCCCCTGCAGCGGGGCCAGGTCGGCTGCGGCCACGGGCAGGGGGGACCGGGTCGCCCGCGCGATGCGGGCCTGCCAGTCGGGGGGCAGCGGGTGGCCGTCG
>NZ_VDDD01000177.1 GCF_006151785.1 Paracoccus marcusii | reverse complement strand
GGCACCTGTCGCGCAGGCGCGCGCCGTGCCTGTCACCGCGAGATCCAGCACCGCCGCCACCGCCGCACGGTCGGGCGGGCCGACATGCAGCAGCGGCGGCAGCAGGCGCGCGATGCGCCGGGGCAGCTGGCTCTCCCCGCCGAGGATCAGCAGATGCGGCATGTCCCCGCCCGCCAGCACCCCTTTCCAGAAGGACCGGATCGCCTCCGGGGGCTTGGCCTCCGAGGTGGAGGCGGTCCCGGTCCCCGGCGGCGTCGCCGCGCAGGTCAGGGCGAGCGGGACCCCGGGATGCTCTGTGGCGATCAGCGCCTGCACCAGGCGGGCCAGCTCCGGGGCCAGCCCCGCCGGACGGCAGGCCATGAGCGTGATCGCCCCGGGGCGGAGCATCCGTGCCAGGTCGGAGGCCTCGGGCAGGGCTTGGGCGAGCATCGCAAGCGCCAGCGCCATGAGCGGGCGCTGCGCGAGGGGCGGACGGGTCCCGGCAAACGAGATCTCCTCGTCGAGCGGCGTCATGGTCTCGAGATCGTCGATCTCGCCGATGCGCCCCTCGACCAGGGCCTCGAAGACGGCGTCCGACATCTCGGGCGGGGGCAGGGGTGCCGCATCGATGCGGCGGGCGGCGGTGTGGAAGCGGGTCAGCCAATCGGACATGGCGGGACCTCCCGTGATCGGGGGAAAAGGACGGGGCGGCGCCAGCACGAGCCTGTGCGCGCGCGCGCCCCGCGACGGGTTCAGGAAAGGGAGCCGGGGCTCAGCGGCCGGAGGATCCGTCGGTCCCGGGGTCCTCGGGCGGCGTCTCGTCCGCCGCGGTCGGGTCGGGCGCTGTCGGATCAGACGCCTCCAGCGTCACGGCCAGCGCGTCCAGCCGGGCCTCGATCTCGGCCCGGAGTGCGGGGCGGTAGATCTCGCGGGAGACGTTGAGCATGTCGGCGAACTCCTCCCGCGAGACGACCGCCTCCGGAAAGCCCCGGCGCAGATCGCCGTGCATGCGCTGCTCGGCCGCACAGGCCGCGGCCCCAGTGGGCACGACCAGCTCGCGCAGCACCCGCACGCGGGCCTCGGGGGGCAGGCCCAGCTGATGGCGGTGCCGCTTCTCCGGATGGGCGGAGTAGCCCAGCTTCAGGAAGTGGCGATCTCCATGGCGCAGGTCCAGCAGGTAGATGCGGCTCTCCCGCGCGCTCCAGCCCTTGCCGCAGCCCGGGCAGTCGACCTGCCCACAGGAGAGGTTCGCCCGGGCGATGCGCCGCTCGGTCCCGCAGGCGTGACGATAGAGATGGTAGTTCGGATTGCGCTCGGGGTCCGGGCCGATCCGCGTCCAGCCGCGCCGCGCGGCGATGGCCGCCTCCTCTGCCGCGAAGCAGGTCTCGCAGCGCAGGCCCGCGGTGCCCTCGGCCATCCGGCGGACATAGTCGAACTGGCGGCGCTGGTCGTGACCGCAGCGGGCACGATAGAGCCCGTAGGCGGTGTCCTCCGGGTCGCGGCCCAGGTAGACCAGTGCCGCCCGGGCCGCGGTCTCCGCCCGGCGGGCCTCCAGGCAGGCATGGCAGATCGGCCGGCCCGCCATCAGCGTGAAGATCCGGCAGGTGAAGACACGCCCGCAGGTCCGGCAGCGCAGCGCCAGGTGCAGCTGGTCGATGACCCGGCCGGCGATGTCGAAGCCCTTGGCCTCGGCGGCGGCGATCCAGCCGGGGGAAAGGGGGCCGGGATGGACCGCCAAGGGCGTGCCGTCCACGAGAAGGGTGCCCGGGGCGGCGAGAGCCGCAGCATCGGCGGTCGGGCAGGACGAGAGCGTCGCCGGATCGGATGCGGCGGAACGGGGTTTGCGGGGCATGGACGCCTCCAGATGCTGAGATAGGGAAAACCCGCCCTCGCGCGACCCGTCCGCGCGAGGGATGTGCAGGACGCGCGTGTGCAGCATCGGACCGCCCCGGTAAGGCGGGGTCGCGGCAGACGGCAGCGCGGGTCAGGAAGAGGGAAGGGTCAGGCCAAGACCGGCGTCGCGACCGCGGCCATCTCCGGCTCGATCTCGTGGGGATCGAGATGGCAGGGCAGGGAGGCCATCTCCCCGACCGCCACGCGCATGCTGCGCAGCATCTGCCGGCAGCGCCAGGCCACGGCGCCATGACCAGGGCAGGCGAAGAGACCGGGCGCCTGGTCCAGGACCTGCCGGGCCTCGCGGAACTCGGCAGTCGTGCCGGCCTGCATCAGCAGGTAGCCGATCAGCGCCATGTGCCGCAGGGGCCGGTCCTCGGGGCGCATCACGGCGGAGCTGCGGATCCCGTCGATCCGGGCGAGGACGCCGGCACGGGCCGCCTCGGCCTCGCGAAGCGACGCGGCGAAGCCCGGGTCCCGGACGTCGGCCGCGCTGATGTCGCGCTCTGCCTCCACATGGGCCGCAAGCCCCGCCAGAAGCCCCGAGAAGGCGCGCGAGATCGGCGTGTGGGTGAAGTGGCGCGATGCCGGTTCCGTCACGCCGACAGGTGTGGTAAGGCTGCGATTAGCCATCATCGATCTCCATCTGATCGGTTTCGGTTAGAGCTTGGGGAGGGACTGCAATCCATTCCTAAGCTCGCTATAAGCTATATTGCTTATCAGTGCTTGTCAACGTCATGGAAACAGCTTAGTTCCGCATCATGCCAAAACCTATGCTCTATCCTGTCAAGAAGCTGATTGCCCTGACAGATGAGCAGGTCGAGCAGATTGCCCGTTTCCGAGATGAAAAAGCCATTCGATCAGAGGCCGAAGCGATCCGTCAGTTGATCATGCTGGGTCTGAAAGCGGCGAAATGAGGTCGCCGGCTTTTGCCACGCCCGGCAGAAATTTCAGAACGAGCAACGCATCAAGATTGTCTTCTCGCGGCGCTTCACGAAGCCGTAGATCAGAAGCGCGATCGTTGCGACAATGAAGCCGCAGGCGATGGGGCGCTCCAGGAAAGTCATTGGATCGCCGCGTGAGACCAACAGGGCGCGACGCAGGTTCGTCTCGATAAGCGGGCCTAGGACGAAGCCGAGGAGCAGCAGTGCGGGGCTGAAGGCCGCCTGGGTCAGCGCATAGCCGATGGCCCCGATGGCGGCGACCATGACGATGTCGAAGGTCGAGCCGCGCACGGAATAGACGCCCAGGCAGACGAAGATGATGATCGCCGGATACAGCCAGCGGAACGGGATGCGCAGCATCGCTACCCAGATCCCGATCAGGGGCAGGTTCAGGACCAGAAGAAACAGGTTCCCGATCCCGAAGCTGACGACGAGGCCCCAGAACATGTCCGGGTGCGCCTCCAGCATCATCGGGCCGGGCTGGATGCCGTGGATGACCAGCGCACCCAGCATCAGCGCTATGATCGGATCGCCCGGGATGCCCAGGGTTAGTGTGGGGACGAAGGCTGTGATTGAGGCCGAATTGTTGGCAGCCTCGGGGCCCGCGACCCCCTCGATTGCGCCCTTGCCGAAGCGTTCGGGCTGTCGAGCGACGCGCCGCTCCAGCGCATAGCTGAGAAAGGACGAGATGGTCGAGCCGGTGCCTGGCAGCGCGCCGAAGAAGCCGCCAAGCGCAGTGCCGCGCGTGATGGGCGCCACCATCCGCCGCAGGTCGTCCCGCGTCGGGACCAGTTCGCGCAGGCTGACGCGTGGGGGTGGGCCATCACGCTCGGCCTTGCGGATGTTGCCGATGATCTCGGCCAGACCGAAGAGGCCCATCGCCAGCGCGACCAGATTGATGCCGTCCAGAAGCTGGACCTGCCCGAAGGTGAAGCGTTGCGCGCCCGAATTCACGTCGGTGCCGACGCATCCCAGGATCACCCCCAGGACCACCATCGCCAGGCTTTTGGACAGCCGTCCCTCGCCGATGGTCGAGGCCGCGACCAGCCCCATCACCATCATTGCCGCATAGTCCGCCGCCCCGAAGCTGGTCGCCAGACCGCTGAGCCAGCCCGCAAGCAGCACCAGGATCACGATCCCCAACATCGAGCCCGCGAAAGACGAGACCATCGCCGTGAACAGTGCGACCCCCGCCCGGCCCTGCTGGGCCATCGGATAGCCGTCCAGTGTGGTCACTGCCGATTGCGGCGTGCCCGGCAGGCGCAGCAGGATCGAGGCGACCGCCCCGCCATATTGCGCGCCGTAATAGACTGCGGCCAGCATGACCAGCGCCGCTTCGGACGAGATGTAATAGGTGATCGGCAGTAGCAGCGTGATCGCCGCCATGGCGCCGATGCCGGGCAAAACGCCGACCAGCGTGCCAAGCACCGCGCCCAGGAGGCTGTAGATCAGGACAGATGACTGCAGCGCAACCGCCAGCCCGTGGGCCAGGCCATCCAGCGTGGTCATCGCAGCGCCCCCGGCCAGACGGGCAGCGACATGTTCAGACCGCGCACGAAGACCAGCCAGACCAGCACCGTCACCGCGACGGACAGCACCAGCCGCCAGCCGATGCCCCGGCGCGGCGCGACCGAACTGGCGATCAGCACCGTCACCGCCGTGGTCAGCAGGACGCCCAGCCTGTCCAGCGCCAATCCGAATACCAGCAGTGCGGCGACGACGGCGAGGGTCTCGGGCCAGGCGAAGGGGCGGGACTGGCCGGGCCTGCCCATGGCGGGGACGGCGATCAGCGCCCCCAGACCCGCCAGCAGCATCCCGAGCGCCACCGGAAAGAACCCGGGGCCCATCCGTCGCAGGCTGCTCATGTCATAGCTGGCCCAGGCATAGCCCGCGACGGCCAACCCGGTCAGCGCAAGGGCCGCGCCCCAGCCAAGATCGTGCAGGTCGCGACGCATCGGCGTTCCGGCCTATTCGGCGGCTTGGACCGCGTCGATCACTCCGCCCCAGAGGGCGGTGTCATCGTCGATCCGCTGTGCCAGATCGTCCGGCGTGCCGGGCTGTGCCTGCCAACCCATGGCCAGCAGACGCTCAGCCACCGCGTCATCGGCAAGGATGGCGTTCAGCTGGGCATTCAGCCGCTCGATCACGGCCGGATCCGTTCCGGCGGGGGCGATGAAGGCGTTCCACAGCTCGGCGCGGAAGTCCTGGGGCAGACCTGCCGTTCCGGCGATCACCGGCACGTCGGGCACCTGCGCGAAGGGTTCGGCCGAGGTGACGCCCAGCATCTTCATCGTGCCCGCCTCGACCTGCGGCAGCGCCGCCGAGGGGGCCATGAAGCCGCTGTCGATCTCGCCCCCGAGGATGGATGTCGTGACCTCGGCATAGCTCTGGAAGGGAATGTGGAACAGCTGGACGCCCGCGGTCTTGGCGAACAGTTCGGCCGTCAGATGCGCCCCGGACCCCTCGCCGACCGAACCATAGCTGATTGCCTCAGGCTCGGCTGCGGCCGCGATGAAGCCCGCCAGGTCGTCGGCCGGGAAATCCGCCCCCACGGCCAGGACCAGCGGGCTGGTCGCGATCAGGCCCACCGGCGCGAGGTCGGCCACCGGATCGTAGCCCAGATCGGGGATCAGCCGCTGCGCCGTGGTCAGCGGGCCGTTGATGGTGATGCCGAAACTGTCGCCGCCGCGGGCCAGCATCTGCTGGACCCCGATCACCCCACCGGCGCCGGGTCTGTTCTCGACCACGACCGGCTGGCCAAGCGCCTCCGCCAGCGGCTCGGCGACGATCCGTGCGATGGTGTCGGGTGACGAGCCCGCGGGGAAGCCGACGAAGATATGCACCGGACCGGTGGGCCAATCTTGGGCGGTCGCAGCCGAGGACAGGGCGCAGCCGGTCAGGACGGCGGCGACGGCCGCAGCGCGGCGTGTTTGGCAATAGATCATATGAGGGTAAGCGCGACGCGGCCCCCCTCCTGCCGCTTCTGATCTGACCGGGCCATTTTCTGTACGCATGAGCGTTGG
>NZ_VDDD01000176.1 GCF_006151785.1 Paracoccus marcusii | reverse complement strand
GCCGACGGCGGCCGGCACTGACGCGCCGGGCCGCCGAAGGCAGGCCCGGCGCCACCGAACGGCCCGGCGCCGTCAGGCGCCACGCGCGGCGGTCAACCGTTCGTACCGGTGCGACTGCGTGCAGATGACGGGCGTTCGCCTTAGGTTGGATACGATACCAAAACGTGGTCTTTACGCAGCTTCGTTGGCTGCGACGCGCGCCAAGGTCACCACCGTATCGCCATAGCTGCGCCGGTCCAGCAGCGTGACCCCTGCTGGCAGCATCGGCGGGCGCGATTCTTCCCAGATGATCCACGCCCCCGCGCCGATCCAGTCGCCCTGCATGGCAGAGGCCAGTGCGACCTCTCCGCGTCCCTGGCCATAGGGCGGATCAAGGAACACGACGTCGAACGTCGGCCCTTCGTGCCGCCCCAGCCTGGTCGCATCGCGGCGCAGCAGGCTGGCTTTGTCCTGCACCCTGGCCTTGGTGATGTTCTGCCGCATCAGGGCGTGGGCGCGGGCGCCGTCGTCGACCAGTGTCGCGTGGGCCGCACCGCGCGACAATGCCTCCAGCCCCATTGCCCCGGTCCCGGCGAACAGGTCCAGCACACGCGCCCCCGGCAGCGGATTGCCGTGCGTGCCGTTGATCAGCAGGTTGAAGATCGCCTCGCGGACGCGATCGGTCGTGGGGCGCAGATGCGCCGCCGGGTCGCCTGCTCCCAAGTCTGCCAGCTTCAGGCCGCGCAGCGTGCCGCCGACGATCCTCATGATGGCGTCCCGCGGTGGCAGCGGGGGGCATCCTGCCCCCCGCACCCCCCTGGGCCGACCTGCGAACAGGACCCGGTCATGCCATCAGCGCCTTGAGGTCCGCGACGGTCGATATCGCCGCCGGGTCCGGACTGATCCCGCCCTCGATCAGGCGCTTGCCAATCATGTAGGCGCGGGCGTCGTTCAGCGCATCGACCGCGATCAAGGTTCCCTGCCGGTAATACCAGACCGATGCGGCGTGATCGCCCTGCCCCGCCGGCGTGACGACCTGATCATGACCCGCATTCAGACCCGCGATCTGCAGCTTGGCATCGAACTGGTCCGACCAGAACCATGCCTTGGGCACATAGTCCCGCGTCAGCCCCAGCATGTTGTCGGCCACGCATTCCGCCATGTCGATCGCCCCGCCCACGCTCTCCAGCCGCAGCCGCCCGCCCTGCCAGGGCGTGCTGGCGCAATCGCCTGCGGCCCAGATCACCGGATCCGACGTGCGGCCGTGCAGGTCGGTCGCGATGCCGTTGTCCAGATCCAACCCCGCAGCGCCGGCAAGCGCGGTTTCCGGCAGCACGCCGATGCCCATGATCACCAGATCCGCGTCGATCTGCCGGCCGTCGGTCAACGCGACCCCGGTCGCCCGGTCGTCTCCGGTGATGCGGCTGATCCCCGTGCCTTCCAGGATGGTGACGCCGTGCGCCCGGTGCAGCGCGCGGATCAGGTCCGCGGTCTGGGCGGCCGCGACGCGGCCCAGGATGCGCGGTGCCGCCTCGATCAGCGTGACCTCCAGGCCCAGCTTGCGCGCGACTGCCGCCGCCTCCAGTCCGATATATCCGCCGCCGATCACCACCAGGCGCCGCCCCTCGCGCATCTGCGGCGCCAGCGCGTCGACATCGGCCAGGCTGCGGATCACATGCGTGCCGGGCAGGTCGCCGCCCATCGCCGCGGGCAGGCGCCGCGGCGCCGCGCCCGTGGTCAGCGCCAGCGCGTCATAGGAATACGTGCCCCGATCGGTCGTCAGGACCTGCCCCGCCCTGTCGATGGACAGCGCGGTTTCCGACAGGTGCAGCGCGATCCCCTGGTCGCGCCACCATTCGGGCGCGCGCAGCGTCAGGCGGTCCAGCCCCATCTGGCCCAGCAGATAGGCCTTGGACAAAGGTGGGCGCTGATAGGGGGCGGCGGGCTCGTTTCCGATCACGGTCAGCGGCCCCTCGTGGCCCTTGGCCCGCAGCCGCGCCGCCATCGACGCTGCCGCCTGCCCCCCGCCCACGATCACGATGCGCATCTGCCGCCTCTCTGGTCTGTTCACCGGAGGCACCCTATAGTCGCCGCGAATCCGTTGCAATTCAGGAGAATGCGATGACCATCACCGCCGGGGACACGCTGCCCCAGGGCCAATTGCTGCGCGTGGGCGAGGCCGGCCCCGAGACCGTCGACACCGCCGACCTGATGCAGGGCAAGGTCGCCCTGTTCGGCCTGCCGGGCGCCTTCACCGGCACCTGCACGAACGCGCATATGCCCAGCTTCGTGCGCAGCGCCGACGCGTTCCGCGCCAAGGGCGTGTCACGCATCGTCTGCATCACCGTGAACGATCCCTTCGTGGCCAAGGCCTGGGCCGATCAGACCGGCGCGACCGAGGCCGGGATCGAGGTCCTGGCCGATGCCGACGGCAGCATGACCAAGGCCCTCGGCCTGGACTTCACCGCCCCTCCGGTCGGCTTCTTCGGCCGCTGCAAGCGCTTTGCGGCCTATGTCCAGGACGGCGTGGTCAAATCGATGGATGTCGAGGACAGCCCCGGCACCTGCAGCGTCAGCGCCGGAGAGGCCCTGCTGGAAAAGGTCTGACCGCAGACCCATGGCACGACACCGGGGGGTCCGGGGGGCTGGCCCCCCGGCCCTTCGCGGGACGCAAGGGCCCACTCACGGCGACGGATCGCCCTTGCGGAAGGGAGTGAACTCGGCCAGCGCCTCGATCTCGGCGCCCATCGCGTCGCGTTCCTGATCCAGATAATTTTCCAGCGCGCGCAGGAAGCCCGGATCGCGCACCCAGTGCAGCGAATGGATCGGCACCGGCTCATATCCGCGGGCCAGCTTGTGATCCCCCTGCGCCCCTGCCTCGACCCGGCCCAGCCCATGCGCGATCGCATGGTCGATGGCCTGATGATAGCACAGCTCGAAATGCAAAAAGGCGTGATCCGCGACGCAGCCCCAGTAGCGGCCATAGATCGCGTCCGGCCCCAGGAAGTTCAACGCCCCCGCGATGGGCCGGCCGTCGACCTCCGCCAGCACCAGCAGGATGTCGGCGCGCATCGTGTCCTGGATGCGGTCAAAGAAGGCGCGGGTCAGATAGGGCTGCCCCCATTTGCGCGCCCCGGTGTCCTGATAGAATTCCCAGAACGCGTCCCAATGATGCGGCTTCAGGTCTTCGCCGGTCAGGTGCCGGATCGTGCCGCCGAACGCCTGCGCCCGGGCGCGCTCCTTGCGCAGATCCTTGCGCTTGCGCGAGGACAGCGCCCCCAGGAAATCGTCATAGCTGGCATAGCCGCGGTTCAGCCAATGATACTGCTGCGTCACGCGCGGCAGGAACCCCGCCGCCTCGCCCAGATCGGCCTCGTGCTCGGTGCAGAAGGTGACATGCGCCCCCGACACGTCCAGCCGCTCGGCCACCTGCATCAGACCCGCCAGAAGGCCCGCGCGGGCCTCGTCGTCGCGGGCCAGCAGGCGCGCGCCGGTGGCGGGGGTGAAGGGCACCGCGCATTGCAGCTTGGGATAATAGCGCCCGCCCGCACGCACATAGGCCTGCGCCCAGGCATGGTCGAAGATGTATTCGCCCTGGCTGTGCGACTTTGCATAAACCGGCGCCGCGGCGACGGTCTGCCCGTCGCGTTCCAGCGTCAGGTGCAGCGGCTGCCACCCCGTGCCGGTGCCCACGGATCGGGACTGCTCCAGCGCGGACAGGAAGCGGTGCGTGGTAAAGGGATTGCCGTCGCCCAGAGCGTCCCAGACCTCTGGGTCGATGGCGGCGATCGAGGGATGGGTGGTCAGGGTCATCATGTCGGTCATGCCCCGGAAGATAGGGTGCGGGGCGCGGCTTGTCAGGGCCCGCCGGTGTCGCGGGGCGCCGCAGGTCGGCGCCCCTTTGGTATTTGTGCAGCGAAATGGCGTCAGATCGCCGCGCGATAGCCTTCGAAGGTGATGTTCGTGGCGACGCGGCGGGCGGCCTCTTCCTCGTCGGCGCTGCGGATGGTCCAGGTCAGCACCGGAACGCCCTGTGCGCGCAGCGCATCGACGCGCGGATTGCCCAGATCGCCCTTGTCATGCGAGATGAAGCACGCCCCCACCGCATCGAAATCGCGGATCTGGGCCAGTTCCTCGCGCCGGGCGGGCGCGACTTGCGGCCAGTCGCCCTCGGGAAAGGCGCAGGTGGTCAGGCCCACCGGCACGTCCGGAGCCGCGGCGCGGAAGGCCGCGATCATGTGCGGGTTGAAGGACATGACCGCCACCGGCCCGTCATAGCCTGCCAGCACCTTGGCCACGCGTGCGGACAGCAAGCCGACATCGGGGCCACAGGCGCCGTCCTGGTCCTTGACCTCGATCAGCAGCGGCACCCGGCCCGCGATCAGTTCCAGGAACCGGGCCAGCGTCGGCACCGGCTCGTCCGTGCCCAAGAGGCGCAGGCCGGCCAGCGTCTGCGCGTCGGTCGCGCCGATCACGCCCTCGGCCCCGGTCAGCCGCTTCAGCCGATAGTCGTGAAAGACCAGCGGCTCTCCGTCCGGGCCGGGCTGGATGTCGCATTCGATGCCGTAGCCCGCCTCGATCGCGGCGCGGGCGGCGGCCAGGCTGTTTTCGGGAACCCCCGCGCCATGCAGGCCGCGATGGGTGATGGGCACCGTCAGGAAGCGGTCGTCCAGCATCAGCGGACCTCGAACACGGCTTCGATCTCGACCGCGACGCCGAAGGGCAGCGAGGAGGCGGACACGGCGGCGCGGGAATGGCGCCCGGCCTCGCCGAAGACCTCGACCATCAGGTCAGAACAGCCGTTGATGACCTTGGGCTGATCGGTGAAATCGGGGGTGGAGTTCACGAAGCCGGTCAGCTTGACCACCCGCGTCACGCGGTCCAGATCGCCGATGGCGGATTTCAGCTGCGCGATCAGCGCCAGCCCGCAGCGGCGTGCGGCGGCCACGCCCTCCTCCAGGTCGGTCTTGTCGCCCAGCTTGCCGGTGATCAGGCCGTTCTCGTCCGCGCTGATCTGGCCCGAGATGAAGACCAGGTTGCCGGTCTGCACGAAGGGGACGTAATTGGCCGCCGGCATGGGCGCTGCGGGAAGGGTGATGCCCTTGTCGGCCAAGGTCTGCTCGATGCTCATGGGGTCCTCGCTTGGGTTGCGGCCCGGACCCTAGCGCGGGTCGCGTCAGGCGACCAGAGCCTCGGCGCGTTTCAGGTCCACGCTGACCAACTGGCTGACGCCCTGCTCGACCATGGTGACGCCGAACAGCCGGTCCATCCGGCCCATCGTCACCGCATGGTGGGTGATGATCAGGAACCGCGTGTCGGTCCGGCGGGTCATCTCGTCCAGAAGGTCGCAGAATCGGCTGACATTGGCATCGTCCAGCGGCGCGTCGACCTCGTCCAGCACGCAGATCGGCGCGGGATTGGCCAAGAACACCGCAAAGATCAGCGCCATCGCGGTCAGCGTCTGTTCGCCCCCGGACAAAAGACTCAGCGTCGACAGCCGCTTGCCGGGCGGCTGGCACATGATCTCCAGCCCCGCATCCAGCGGGTCGTCGGATTCGACCATCACCAGGCGCGCCTCGCCGCCCCCGAAAAGCGTCGTGAACAGGGTGGCGAAATTGGCGTTCACCGTCTCGAACGCGGCCAGAAGGCGCTCGCGCCCCTCGCGGTTCAGGCTGCCGATCCCGGCGCGCAGCTTGCGGATCGCCTCCTCCAGGTCGGTCTTCTCGGCGGCCAGACCGTCGCGTTCGGCCTCCAGGGCGCGCTTGTCCTCGTCGGCGCGCAGGTTGACCGCGCCCAGGGCCTCGCGCGCGCCGCGCAGGCGGGCGATCTCCTGCTCCAGCCGGTCGACGGGGGCGGTCAGGTCGATCTCGCCCAGGGCGGCGCGCAGCTGGTCGGGGCCCTGCTCGGTCTCCTCGCGGATGCGGGCGCGGGCCAGGGCCTCGGCC
>NZ_VDDD01000175.1 GCF_006151785.1 Paracoccus marcusii | reverse complement strand
CCCGGCACCCCCTCCCCCGCGCCGACGGCGGCCAAGGCGGCTGCCAAACCTGCCGGTGCCAAGCCCGCGACCGCCAAGCGCAAGCAGGCGACCGTGCCGCGCACACCCGCCGACCGCAAGTCCGCCGAGACGCGCAAGACGGACCTGCGGACGGAACCGCACCGCATTCCCAAGCGCGGTGCAAAGGCCGCGCCCGCCCCGGCCGACGCCGTGGCAGAGCCCGCGACCACCGCGACCGCAGGCGACGACAAGGCGCAGAAATCCGCCAAGCAGGCGGCCCGCAAGGCCCAGAAGGATGCCGCCAAGGCCGTCGAGAAGGAAGAAGCCAAGGCCGCCCGCAAGGCGGAGCGCCAGGCCGCCAAGCAGGCCCAGAAGGCCGAGGCCAAAGCCGCCAAGGCCGCCGAGAAGGAGGCCGCCAAGACCGCGCGCCGCGCCGCCCGCAAGGCCGAACGTCAGGCCGAGAGCCCCGAGGCCAAGGCCGCGCGCAAGAGCGCCAAGCCCGCCAAGGACAAGCCCGCAAAGGCCAAGTCGGCCGAGGCCAAGCCCGCCAAGAAATCCAAGTCGAAGAAGTCCAAGTGATCGTCCGCCCGCGCACCGGGCGCGGGCGGATGAACGGCCCGTCGCGATGATGACCCTTTCCAGACATCTTGGTGCCGCCGTCGTGGCGCTGTTCTGCGTGGCCGCGCCCCTGTCCGCGCGCCCCGCCATCGACGCCGCCCACGGCCTGCCCCCGCCCCGCACGTCCGAAGACCTGCGCTGCAGCGATGACGGGCGCGACTGCATCGCGCGCGACAGCTATGCCGCGGATGTCTGCAAGCTGATCGAACGCAATGCCGCCGATCACGGGCTGGACCCCGCCTTCCTGGCGCGCCTGCTGTGGAAGGAGAGCCGATTCGAACCTTCTGCCGTCAGCCCGGCGGGCGCGCTTGGCATCGCGCAGTTCATGCCGGGCACGGCCGATCTGTATTGGCTGGACGATCCGTTCAACCCGGCCCAGGCCATTTCCAAGGCCGCGTGGTATCTGGGCCAGTTGCGCGACCGGTTCGGCAATATCGGCCTGGCCGCCGTCGCCTATAACGGCGGAGAGAACCGCGCTGCGCGGTTCATCGCGCAGGCCACGACCCTGCCCTATGAGACGGTCGACTATGTCGAATCGATCACCGGGTTCAGCGCGCATCGCTGGCGCGACAACCCCCCGCCCCAGCAGGAGGTCAAGCTGGCCCTGGCCGACGACCAGGCCTTTCGCCCGGCCTGCGAGCGGATGGCCGGCGACCGGTCGCTGCGCGAGTTCAACACCCAGCCCCCGGCGATGCCTTGGGGCGTGGTCGTGGCCAGCCATCCCAGCCAGGCGGGCGCGGCCCAGCAGGTCGCGCGGCTGAACCGCACCCTGCGGCCGATCCTGACCGACGGGGCGCGGGTGGGCTATGTCCGCAAGCGGCTGAACAGCATGCCGCGCGCCGTCTTCACCGCGCAGGTCGGCTATTCGTCGCGCGACGAGGCCACGCGGTTCTGCAACCGGTTCAAGTCGCTTGGCGGGCGCTGCATCGTGCTGAAGAACTGATCACAGAAAGCTTTGCGGGTCGATGTCCACGGACAGGCGCATGTTCGTGGGCAGCTTGACCCCCGCCAGCCAATCGGCGATTGCCGCCTGCAGCGGCGCCTGACGCGGCGCGCGGATCAGCATGCGCATGCGGTGGCGTCCCCGCACCCGCGCGATGGGCGCAGGCGCCGGCCCCCACAGTTCGGCCCCGACCTCGGCCAGGGGGGTGGCCAGACCGGCCAGATGGCGCGCGAAATCGGCGACCGTGCCCAGGTCCGGATGGGACAGGATGATCCCCGCCAGTCTGCCGAAGGGCGGCATGCCCGCCGCCTGACGGCCCGCGGCCTCGGCATCCCAGAACGTCTCGTCCTGCCCCGACAGGATCGCCCGGATCACCGCGTGATCGGGCTGGTGCGTCTGCAGAAGCGCAACCCCCGGCGCCGCCCCCGACTGCCGCCCGGCCCGCCCGGCCACCTGGCGCATCAGCTGAAAGCTGCGCTCCGCCGCGCGCAGGTCGGCCCCCTGCAGGCCCAGATCGGCATCGACCACGCCCACCAGCGTCAGGCGCGGAAAGTTGTGTCCCTTGGCCACGATCTGCGTGCCGATGATGATGTCGGTGTCGCCTTCCGAGATCTGGGCGATCGCCTCCTTCAGCGCGCGGGCGGAATGGAACAGGTCCGAGGACAGCACGGTGGCCTTGGCGTCGGGGAACCGCACTGCCACCTCCTCGGCGATGCGCTCGACGCCGGGGCCGATGGGGGCCAGCTTGCCCTCGACCCCGCAGCTGGGACAGGCGGTGGGGATGGGCCGAGTCTCTCCGCATTGGTGGCAGACCAGGCGGTTCTGGAACCGGTGCTCGACCATCCGCGCATCGCATTGATGACAGCCGATCTGCTCCCCGCAGGCGCGGCAGACGGTGACCGGCGCAAACCCGCGCCGGTTCAGGAAGATCAGGGATTGCTCACCCTTGGCCAGCCGGTCGGTCACCGCCTGCGCCAGCGTCGGAGAGATCCAGCGCCCCTGCTCCATCGCCTCGGCGCGCAGGTCGATGGCGGCCATCTGCGGCAGCTCGGCCTCGCCATAGCGGGATCGCAGGTCCAGGCGTGCGTATTTCCCGGTCGCGGCGTTCACCCAGCTTTCCAAGGAGGGCGTGGCCGAGGCCAGCACCACCTGCGCGCGGTTGATGGAGGCGCGCAGCACCGCCATGTCGCGGGCGCTGTAATAGACGACGTCCTCCTGCTTGTAGCTGCCGTCATGCTCCTCATCGACGACGATCAGGCCCAGATCGGCAAAGGGCAGGAACAGCGCCGAACGCGCGCCGACGACCAGCCCGACCTGACCGCGCCCGGCCATGTGCCACAGCCGGCGGCGTTCGGTGCGGGTGATGCCGCTGTGCCATTCGCCGGGCCGCGCGCCGAACCGCGCCTCGACCCGGTCCAGGAATTCGGCCGACAACGCGATTTCCGGCAACAGGACCAGTGCTTGCCGCCCCTGCGCCAGGCATTCGGCCACGGCCTCCAGATAGACCTCGGTCTTGCCCGACCCGGTGACCCCGCGCAGCAGCGTGGTGCCGTAACCGCCCGCCCGGATCGCGCCGCGCAGCGTGTCGGACGCCGCCTGCTGATCGGGGGCCAGGGGCTTACCCGGCCGCGTAGGGTCCAGCGTGGGATAGGGCAGATCGCGCGGTGCCTCGATCTCGGCCAGGGCACCGCTGGCGACCAGGCCCTTGACCACCGACGTGCCGACGCCCGCCAGCTGTGCCAGTTCGGATGCCGCAAAGCTGGCCCCGCCGTGATCGGCCATGACCTGCAGCACGCGGGTCCGCGCCTCGGTCGCACGACCGGGCTGGCCCGATCCGGGCACGATGATGCGCCGCGCGGCCGGCGGCTGATCGATGTCGGGCGCGCGCGTGGCCATGCGCAGCATCAGCGGCAGCGGCGTCAGCGTGTATTCCGCCGCCCGCGTCAGGAAATCCAGGAACCGCGCGTCGAAGGGCTGTGCGTCCAGCACGCGGGCCACGGCGCGCAGCTTGGCCAGGTCGAAATCGCCCTTGCCCCGCCCCCAGACCAGCCCCAGCACCCGGCGCGGCCCCAGGGGCACCAACACCAACTGTCCCTGGCGCACGCCCTCGTCGGGCGCCAGATAGTCCAGCACGCCGACCGTCTCGGCGGTCAGCACCGCGATGCGGGCGCGGGGGGGGAAGAATTCTGGCGGGGTCATGATGGCGCGATAAAGACGGGGCCGCGCGCCGGTTGCAAGCCCCCGCATGGGTTGTGCCCCTTCCCGCCCGCCCCCATCTGCAGTATCACCCAGACAAACGCACCCTGAGGAGACGCGCCATGAAATTCTTTGTCGACACCGCCGATATCGCCGCGATCAAGGAGCTGAACGACCTGGGCATGGTCGATGGCGTCACCACCAACCCGTCGCTGATCCTGAAGTCGGGCCGCGCCATCGCCGAGGTCACGGCCGAGATCTGCGCCATGGTCGAGGGTCCCGTCAGCGCCGAGGTCGTGGCCGAGAAGGCCGACGACATGATCGCCGAAGGCCGCCACCTGGCCAAGATCGCGCCGAACGTCTGCATCAAGGTGCCGCTGACCTGGGACGGCCTGAAGGCCTGCCGCGTGCTGTCGGACGAGGGCCACAAGCTGAACGTCACGCTGTGCTTCAGCCCGGCCCAGGCGATCCTGGCCGCCAAGGCGGGTGCGACCTTCATCAGCCCGTTCATCGGGCGCCTGGACGACATCCATCTGGACGGCATGGACCTGATCGCCGACATCCGCGAGATCTATGACAACTACGGCTACGAGACCGAGATCCTGGCGGCATCGATCCGCACGGTGAACCACATCGTGGACGCGGCCAAGATCGGCGCCGACGTGATCACCGCGCCGCCCTCGGTCATCAAGTCGATGGCGAACCACATCCTGACCGACAAGGGTCTGGCGCAGTTCAACGCGGACTGGGCCCAGACCGGCCAGAAGATCCTCTGATCCGCGCCCCCCGGAGAGACCCGCATGACCGACGCGCTGGACCCTGAAACCCGCGACCGGCTGCTGGCCGATCCGGGCGCGATCCTGGCCGACCGGGACCTGATGCGGGCCCTGGTCGCCGCACGCGAGGCCGAGGTCGGCGACAATGTCATCGACATCCGCGGCCGCGCGATGCAGGCGCTGGAGACCCGGCTGGACCGGCTGGAATCCACGCATGAAAGCGTGATCGCCGCCGCCTATGACAACCAGTCCGGCATGGCGGTAATCCACCGTGCCGTCCTGGGCCTCTTGGAGACGGCCGACCTGGCCGACTTCATCGCCGCCCTGCAGACCGACATCGCCCCCCTGCTGCGCATCGAGACGCTGCGCCTGGTGGTCGAGGACGATCCCGCCCTGGACCTGCCGCGCGATGCGGTGGCGGTCCCCCACGGCACCATCGACCGCATCCTGACCGCCGGGCGGCGAGCGCCGCGTGGCGACGACATCGTGTTGCGCGCGGCCCTGGTGGTGACCCGCCCCCTGCATGGCCGCACCATCGCGTCCGAGGCGTTGCTGCCGCTGGACCTGGGTCCGGCGCGACCGCGCACGGTGCTGCTGATGGGCAGCAGCGATCCGACGCGGTTCATGCCCGCGCATGGCACGGACCTGTTGCGGTTCTTCGGCCAGGTGTTCCGCATGGCCCTGCTGGCCCGGTTGCCCGGATGATGGCCCCGGCCACGGCCGACGCCCTGCACCGCTGGCTGGAGACCGAGGCCGCGGCCCGCGACCGGTCCGACCATACGGTGACCGCCTATCGCGCCGATCTGGTCGCGTTCCTGCAGTTCATCGCGGCCCATTGGGGCGAACCCGTCCCCCCCGCGGCCCTCGCCCGCCTGCGCCAGGCCGACATGCGCGCATTCGCGGCGTCCGAACGCGGCCGGGGTCTGGGCGCGCGGTCGCTGGCGCGGCGCATGTCCGGGGTGCGGTCGTTCCTGCGCTGGATCTCGGACCGCGAGGGGCTGGACCTGTCCGCCGCCCTGTCGACCCGCAGCCCGAAATACAGCCGCAGCCTGCCGCGCCCGTTGACCCCCCTGCAGGCCCAGGACACGCTGGACCGCGTGGCCGATCACGCAACCCCCTGGGTGGGCGCGCGCGACCTGGCGGTGCTGACCCTGCTGTGGGGGTCGGGGCTGCGCATCTCCGAGGCGCTGGCGCTGGAGGGGGCGGACTGGCCCTTTCCGGAAGGGCTGATCATCCGCGGCAAGGGCGGGCGCGAACGGCAGGTGCCGGTCCTGCCGGTGGCCCGCGACGCGATCGCGGCCTATCTGCGCCTGTGCCCCTGGGGACACCGCACCGACGCGCCGCTGTTTCGCGGCATCCGCGGCGGCCGCCTGACCGCCAGCGCGGTCGAGGGCGCGATGCGCCAGGCC
>NZ_VDDD01000174.1 GCF_006151785.1 Paracoccus marcusii | reverse complement strand
GTGCTGGCCGGATCGGCGCGCCCTGCACCCTCGCCCCGGCGCACGGCCAGCATCGCCGCCGTTGCCCAGCCCGAGCCTGCAGCCGCGCCCGCCCCGGAACCGCAGATGCAGGCGGCCCCCGGCACCCTGTCGCTGGACAGTTCCAGGGCGCCCAAGCCGCGGTCCGAAACCGTGATCCTGGCCGCGATGGGCGAAGGCGACCTGAGCGCACCCGAGGCACTGGAGGTCGTGCGCCGTCCCACCGACAGCGGCCGCAACTGGGGCGTCAGCCTGGGCCGCTACACCTCTCAGGCCGAGGCTGACCGGCTGCTGCTGCGTCTGGCCCTACAGGACGGCAACCTGTTCGGCGCGGCGCGCCGGCACGTCGCCAACACCAATCGCGGGTTCGAGCCGCAGTTCGGAAACCTCTCCAAGGGCCATGCCGAACTGGCCTGCGAGCGGATGCAAAGCCGGTCGCAGCCCTGCCAGGTCATCGCCAACTGACGACCCGGTCAGACTGACTTGACGCCCCCGCCCGAAAAGGCGGGGGCTTTTTCATATGCGGATGCGACAACCTGCCCGCTATGCCGGCGCGCCGCTTGCTCTATGTTATTTTCAGTAATTTCTGAAATGACGGGAACAAGCGAATGTCAGTGTCGGCCTTGCGTCAGGAGTTCATCCTGCATTTCGGTGAAATGGGATCGCGGTGGGGCATCAACCGCACCGTCGGTCAGGTCTATGCCCTGCTGTTCCTGGCGGATGAGCCGCTGTGTGCGGACGACATCGTCGCCGCCCTGGGCTTCTCCCGTTCGAACGTGTCGATGGCGCTCAAGGAGTTGCAAAGCTGGAACCTGGTGCGCCTGCGCCATCAGCAGGACGACCGGCGCGAATTCTTCACCACGCCCGACGACCTGTGGGAGATCGTGCGCACGCTGATCAACGAACGGCGCAAGCGCGAGATCGACCCGACGCTGACCAAGCTTCGCGAACTGTCGATGGCCGAACCCAACCCGGCTGACCGCGCAGCCCACGCCCGCATCGCCGAACTGCGCCAGCTGATCGAACAGATGACGCGGTTCCACGATGACCTGGCCCGGTTCGAGACCGAGCGCCTGGTCGCGCTGATGAACATGGGCGCCCGTCTTGGCCGCCTTGTCGACGGCGCGGGCAAGCTGATCCCGATCCGCCGCAGCAAACCTCAATCGAAAGGCTGAAACCCATGGACCCGCTGATTCTGTCGCGGATTCAATTTGCCGCGAACATCTCGTTCCATATCCTGTTCCCGACCATCACGATCGCGCTTGGCTGGGTGCTGCTGTTCTTCAAGCTGCGCTTCAACCGCACGGGCGACGAAAAATGGATGGACGCCTATCGCTTCTGGGTGAAGGTGTTTGCCCTGTCCTTCGCGCTTGGCGTCGTGTCGGGCATCACCATGTCGTTCCAGTTCGGCACCAACTGGCCCGGTTTCATGGAAAGCGTCGGCAACATCGCGGGTCCGCTTCTGGCCTATGAGGTGCTGACCGCCTTCTTCCTCGAGGCCGCCTTCCTGGGCATCATGCTGTTCGGCTTTCGCCGCGTGCCGGGCTGGCTGCACACGACCGCGACCTTTCTGGTGGCGTTCGGCACCACCCTGTCGGCCTTCTGGATCCTGGTCCTGAACAGCTGGATGCACACGCCCGCGGGCTATGAGGTGATCGACGGCGTGGTCCACGCGACCGACTGGATGGCGATCATCTTCAACCCGTCGCTGCCCTACCGCCTGACGCACATGCTGCTGGCCTCGGGGCTGACGGTGGCCTTCCTCATCGCGGGCATCTCGGCGCTGCGCTGGATCTGGGGCGACCGGGGGGACGAGGTGCGTGCCACGCTGCGCTTTGGTGCGACGCTTGGCGCGGTGCTGATCCCGCTGCAGATCTATGCCGGCGACATGCACGGCCTGAACACGCTGGAACACCAGCCCGCCAAGGTCGCCGCGATGGAGGGCAACTGGGAGACGCAGGGCAACGTGCCGCTGGTCCTCTTCGCCCTGCCCGATCAGGAGGCGCGCGAGAACCGGATGGAGATCGCCATCCCCAACGTCGCATCCCTGATCCTGACGCACAGCCTGGACGGCGAGGTGCCGGGCCTGAACGATTTCGTGGCCGCCGACGGCACCCCCGAACACCCGCCCGTGGCCCCGGTCTTCTTCAGCTTCCGGATCATGGTGGGCATGGGCATGGCGATGCTGGCGCTGTCCTGGTCTGCCTTGTGGTTCATGCGCCGCGGTCGCGGGGTCGAAGGCCTGCCGCGCCCCTGGATCTATGCCTTTGCCGCGATGGGCTTCTCGGGCTGGATCGCCACGCTGGCGGGCTGGTACGTGACCGAGATCGGGCGTCAGCCCTGGCTGGTCACGGGCGTCCTGACCACCAAGGAGGCGGTCGGCCCGGTCACCGGCGGCATGGTCGCCTCCAGCCTGGTCGCCTACCTTCTGGTCTATGCGGTCCTGATGGCGGCCTACCTGGGCACGCTGACCTATCTGGCGCGCCGCGCCGCACGCCACGACCCGCTGACCCCAGACCTGCCCACCCCCGACGCAGGCGTGCACGCCCTGCAACCTGCGGAGTAGATCATGCACCTCTTCGGTGATCCGTTCATCTGGCTGCCCTTCGTCTTCGCGATGCTGATGGGCATCTCTATCCTGGTCTATGTCGTCCTGGACGGCTTCGACCTGGGGGTGGGCCTGCTGTTCCCCTTCGCCACCCCGTCGGAACGCGACCGCATGGTCGCCTCGATCGGTCCCTTCTGGGACGCGAACGAGACCTGGCTGGTCCTGGCCATCGGCCTGCTGCTGGTGGCCTTCCCGGTGGCGCACGGGGTGATCCTGACTGCCCTTTACCTGCCGGTGACGGTCATGCTGATCGGCCTGATCCTGCGCGGCGTCGCGTTCGAGTTCCGCGCCAAGGCCCCGACCCGTCACCGCGCCGCGTGGAACCGGGCGTTCTTCGCGGGCAGCCTGGCCTCAACCCTGGCGCAGGGGTTCATGCTGGGCCTCTATGTCACCGGGCTGCAGCTCAGCTGGACCAACATCGCGTTTGCGCTGCTGACGGCGGTGTTCCTGACGGTGGGGTTCAGCGTCATCGGTGCGACCTGGCTGATCGGCAAGGCCGAGGGCGTTCTGCAGGCCAAGGCGATCCTGTGGGCACGGCGCGGCATCTGGGGGCTGGTGGCGGGCATCGCCGCGATTTCGGCCGCATCGCCCCTGGTCAGTGCCCGCATCTGGGACAAGTGGTTCAGCTGGCCCGAATTTGCGATCCTGGCCCCCCTGCCGATCCTGTCGGTGGTGCTGATCGCCACCCTGTGGCGGGTGCTGCACGTGCTGCCGATGGAGAACGACCGCATGGCCTGGACGCCCTTCGCCCTGACCACGGCGCTGTTCGTCCTGGCCTTCGGGGGGCTGGCCTACAGCTTCTACCCCTATGTCGTCCCCGAACAGATGACGATCTATCAGGCCGCGGCCGCACCCGAGGCGCTGATCATCATCCTGGTGGGCGCGCTGGTCGTCCTGCCGGTCATCATAGCCTATTCGGTGCTGGCCTACACGGTCTTCCGCGGCAAGGCGACCGAACTGACCTATTCCTGAACGAACAAGGTGGGCCGCCTGGCCCGCCTTTCCTCATCAGCCGCTGAACAGGAAGTGGAGGACGTCGCCGTCCTTGACCTCATAGGTCTTGCCCTCGACGCGCAGCTTGCCCGCCTCGCGCGCTCCGGCCTCGCCCTTGCCGGCGACATAGTCGTCATAGGCGATGGTTTCCGACCGGATGAAGCCCTTCTCGAAATCGCCATGGATCACGCCCGCCGCCTGCGGGGCCAGGGTGCCCTTGGTGATGGTCCAGGCGCGGGCCTCCTTGGGGCCCACGGTGAAATAGGTCTGCAGACCAAGCAGGCTGTATCCGGCGCGGATCAGCCGGTCCAGGCCCGGCTCCTCCAGCCCCATCTCGCCCAGGAACATCTGCGCCTCCTCGGCGTCCAGCTGGCTGATCTCCTCCTCGATCCGGGCCGAGATCACGACATGGCCCGCGCCCTGCGCCTCGGCCATCTCGCGGACCTTCTCGGACAGGGCATTGCCGTTGGCAGCCTCGTCCTCGGCCACGTTGCAGACGAACAGCACGGGCTTTGCAGTCAGCAGCTGCAGCATGTCCCACGCGCGGCGGTCGTCGTCGGACACGGCGATGGTGCGCGCCGGGCGGCCCTCGTTCAGCACGGCCAGAGCCTGGCGCAGCAGGCGGTCCTGATCCAGCGCGTCCTTGTCCCCGCCCTTTAGCTTGCGCGACAGGTTGGCCAGGCGACGCTCGATCGATTCCATGTCGGCGATCATCAGCTCGGTCTCGATCACGTCGGCATCGGCCAGCGGGTCGACGCGGCCCTCGACATGGGTGATGTCGCCATCCTCGAAGCAGCGCAGCACATGGGCGATGGCGTCCGTCTCGCGGATGTTGGCCAGGAACTGGTTGCCCAGGCCTTCGCCCTTGCTGGCGCCCTTCACCAGGCCCGCGATGTCCACGAAGGTGATGCGCGTCGGGATGATCTGCTTGCTGCCTGCGATGGCGGCCAGGGTGTCCAGCCGCGGGTCGGGGACCGCGACCTCGCCCACGTTGGGCTCGATGGTGCAGAACGGGAAGTTCGCGGCCTGTGCGGCGGCGGTTTTCGTCAATGCGTTGAACAGCGTCGACTTGCCCACGTTCGGCAAGCCCACGATCCCCATGCGAAAGCCCATGACAGCACCCTTTCCCGTCTGAATATCCCGCGCCTGTTACGCGCCCCGCGCGGCCAAGTCCAGCCTTGGCCCGGCCCGCGCCCGACCCGCGCCCGGAGATTGCACCCACCCCCCATGCGCGCTAGGGATTGTGCCAAAGAATGCAGGGACGGACATGACCAGAATCGACGACAGGTTTGCGGCGCTCAAGGCCCAGGGCAAGAAGGCCTTCGTGGCCTACATGATGGCATCCGACCCCGACGATGCGACCGCGCTGCAGATCATGCGCGGCCTGCCCGACGCGGGGGTGGACATCATCGAACTTGGCATGCCCTTCACCGACCCGATGGCCGATGGCAGCACGATCCAGGCGGCAGGTCAGCGCGCCCTGGCCCAGGGCGGCAGCGTCAGCCGCACGCTGGACATCGTGCGCGAATTCCGGCGCGACGACACCACGACGCCCATCGTGCTGATGGGCTATTACAATCCGATCTATGCCCGAAAGGGCGGCGTCACCCAGTTCCTGACCGATGCGGTCGAGGCGGGGATCGACGGCCTGATCGTCGTCGACCTGCCCCCCGAGGAGGATTCCGAACTCTGCGTGCCAGCTACGGCCGCGGGGCTGAACTTCATCCGCCTGGCGACGCCGACGACCGACGACCGCCGCCTGCCTGCGGTGGTCAGGAACATCACGGGCTTCGTCTATTACGTCAGCGTCACGGGGATCACCGGCGCGGCCGCAGCCAATGCCGCCGACGTCGCCCCCGAGGTCGCGCGCATCCGCGCCGCCGCCGGCCTGCCGGTGGTCGTGGGCTTTGGCATCTCGACCCCCGAGGCCGCCGAGGCGATCGCATCCGTCGCCGACGGCTGCGTCGTCGGCAGCGCCATCGTCAAGCAGATCGGCGAGGGTCGCCCCGTCCCGGAAATCCTGGCCTTCGTCCGCGACCTGGCCGCGGGCGCCCATCGCGGGTGAGCTTGGCCTTCGATCACGTGGCCATCGCCGCCCGCACCCTGGACGAAGGGGCGGCGTGGCTGGCCGGCCACGGCCTGACGCTGGAACCGGGCGGGCGCCATCCGGGCATGGGCACCCACAACCGCCTGATGTCGCTTGGGCCGGGGGAATACCTGGAACTGATCGCGCCCGATCCGGAGGCCGATGTTCGGCCCTGCTGGTTCGGGCTGGACGGGTTCGACGGCCCGCCGCGGGTGGCGGGCTGGGTGATGCGCGCGACGCCGCTGCGCGCACCCGCCGGCACGCGCGTCGTGCAGGC
>NZ_VDDD01000173.1 GCF_006151785.1 Paracoccus marcusii | reverse complement strand
CATACAGCGAATTGCAGAAGCGCTCTTGATAGCGGTCATCGAGGCACTGGGCAGCATCGGTCAAATTGGGCTCAGAGGGGTCATATGCTGCATCACGCGCGAGGGTCTGCTTCGCTGTTTTGGCGAAGCCTCTGCGTCATTTAGCGCTGGATAAGTCGCGCCAAGTAGCGCTGGAGGTCACAGCAACGTCACGGAAACGGTCGGTTTTCTTGCGATCCTGGTGCCCGGCTCGACTGAACAGCTTTGGCACAAGAAAACCCGTTGCGGAAACCAATGACACCTTGCAGGGTATGCGCAGTCTTTTCTTGCCGGGTATGCGGTGCTTATCGGCTACATGAGAGTCTCGAAATCGGACGGCACCCAAACGCTCAGCCGGCAACGCGACGCACTGCTAGCGGCGGGTGTCGATCCGGACCGGATTTATGAGGATCTGGCTTCTGGTCGCCTCGATGCCCGCCCTGGTCTGCTGGCCTGCCTCAAGTCACTCCAGCCGGGCAACACGTTGGTCATCTGGAAGCTGGATCGGCTTGGCCGCGATCTTCGTCACCTGGTCACCACCGCCGAAGCCTTGAGAGAGCGGGGCGTCGGCTTGAAGGTTCTGGCCGGTGCGGGCGCGCAGATCGACACGACCACCGCCAACGGCAGGCTCGCGTTCGGCATCTTTGCGGCATTCGCGGAGTTTGAGCGGGAGCTGATCGTTGAGCGGACGCAGGCAGGGATCGCCGCTGCCCGTGCGCGTGGCAGGCTTGGAGGCCGCCCGCGCAAGATGGATCGCACGACCCTCAGCATGGCAATGACAGCCATGTCCGACCGCAATGCTGTTGCTAAAGAGGTCGCGCGCCGCCTCGGGATCACGACCACAACCCTCTACGCCTATGTCAACGGGGACGGCAGCCCGAAGGCCGCAGGGCAGGCTTTGCTTGATGGTATCCCCCTGCAACAGGCTCGCAACTAAGCTGGTCGCAGCTTGGGCACCTGTTTGACCTAAGTCAGTTAGCGGCTTGACGCCGCAGGGGGGGTTCGGGTTATGGCTGATGTTCCCGTATTGTTCTAATAGCCATGACCCTGCACTTAAGCCCTATCAAGATCACGCTCGTAGACCGGCATGTGCCCCTGGCATCCATGCCGGTTCCGGCCGGTTTTCCGTCACCCGCCGCGGATGATCTTGAAGATACGATCGACCCGATCAAGTGGGTAGTGCGGCATGAGCATGCGACCTTTTGGTGGCGCGTGTCCGGTGACAGTCTGGAGGCAGAGGGCATCCTGGACGGCGACCTGATCGCCGTGGATCGCGCTGGCAAGCGCCGCCATGGCCGCATTGTCGTCGCGGTGGTCGATGGCGCCATTACCGTAAAGAAGCTCGCCAAGCGCGATGGTGTCTGGTTTCTCGATCCGCGCGCCCGCGCGGATGGCTATGCCACAATCCCGGTCACGGAGACGACCGAGATATGGGGGGTTGTCGCCGGCGTCGTGCGCCGCCTGCCCATAGAATAAGGGGTCAGAACAAGAGCTGCTCGAAATCGTACGCTAAGCTTGAACGGAGCGGGAACGCTTGATTGACCGCATTTCAAAAAGGGCATCTATGACCGGACATTCTGGAACCTGATCGCCGGTGCATTGCGCCGCCATATTCGACATGGCCCGCTCCAGACGCCGCAGATCGGCGATTTTCTGACGGATATCTTTCAAATGTTCGATGGTGAGCGCATGGACCTCCCGGCAGGTGTAGGTATGCCCATCGACCAGGCGAAGCAGGCCGCGCAACTCGTCCAGGCTGAAGCCGAGTTCACGGCCGCGCCGCACGAAATGCAGCCGCCTTGCGTGTTCAGTTGTGTAGATACGATAACCCGCTGCGCTGCGGGCGGGCTTCGGCATGACGCCGATTTTCTCGTAATAGCGGATCGTCTCTATGTTGACGCCGCTGCGCTCGGACAGCACGCCGATCGAAAATTCATCATTCTGTGTCATCACATAGCTCGCACAAATCCGTGAAAATTTCTCGCTTGACCCTGTAGTCGCTACAGGCACTAGGGTCACGATAGATCAATTGCGGGAGCATGTGAACGATGATGCAGGATGAAACACGGACGCTGGCAAATACAGTCACAGAGCCAGCCGAAAAGGGTTTTGATCGGGCAGCATTGCTGTCGGTCGGCGGCATCGTTGCGGCACTGGGCGCAGCAACCTGTTGCGTGCTGCCCTTTGCCTTGTTCTTCGCTGGCATCAGCGGCGCGTGGATCGGCAATTTGACCGCGTTCGAACCCTACCAGCCTGTGTTTATCACGATCACGATCGCGCTCGCCTGCCTCGGCTACGGTTTCTATCTCGTCTATCGCAGGCCGAAGGCGGCTGAATGCGCCGAGGGTTCCTACTGCGCGCGTCCATCATCCCATCGGAACGCCAAGATCGGCCTTTGGGTCGCAACTGTCTTGATCATTATCGCCGTGGGCTTTCCCTACGCCGCCCGCCTTGTCCTCGATGCTTAATCCCAAGGAGAATCTCATGAAAATCCTGCCCCTCATTGCCCTTACTGCGTCCCTGCTGACGGGTGGTCACGCTTTTGCCGCCGAGCAGACCGTAACCTTGAATGTTGCCAATGCCACCTGCGAACTCTGCGGCCCGATTGTGAAGCGGGCGCTCAGCAACGTTCCAGGCGTGCTCGATGTTGATGTATCGGAGGCGACCGGCGCGGCGATCGCGAAGGTGCGCTTTGACGACAGCCAGACGAATGTCGCCGCGCTGATCACCGCAACCACCAATGCTGGCTATCCGTCCGGCGTTTCGCAGTAAGGAGGTTCAGCATGACAGATGGAAAGTTCATCGGCCTTGGCGGAGTCGGGTTTCTCGCCGTCATCTGTTGCGCCGCGCCATTTCTTTTGGTCGCCGCTGGCTCTTTTGGCTTTTCCGCATGGTTCGCAGCGGCCGGCTATGTGCTGATCCCGATCGCTCTCGCCGCGATTGGGGCGTCCGCACTTTATCTTTACCGGCGTCGGCGTTCCGCCTCATCAGCGGATGCCAATTGCTGCTCGATGAATAACAAGACAACAAAGGTGAATTGAATGTGTGAAGCTTGCGACGTTCCAACTTCCAACAAAGGCAACGGCCGTTATGATCTTGTGGTCGTCGGAGCTGGCTCGGCCGGTTTCTCCGCCGCGATCACGGCCGCCGAACTAGGCGCCCAAGTGGCTCTTGTCGGGCATGGCACGATCGGCGGTACATGCGTCAACATCGGCTGCGTGCCCTCGAAAGCCCTGATCCGGGCCACGGAGGCTGTACGTCACGCCAACGATGCGGCTGCCCGGTTTGATGGGATCGAAAGCGGCGCGCGCGTGGTTGATTGGGCCGCTCAGATCGCCCAGAAAGACGCTTTGGTTGCCGGTCTGCGACAGGCGAAATACGCTGATCTGCTGCCGGAGTACAACAATGTGGTCTACCACGAAGGTCCGGCCCGCCTCGTTGACGGCGGTGTCCAGGTCGCGGGCCAGCACATCGGCTCCGAGCGAATTATCATCACCACCGGTGCGCGTCCGGCGTTGCCGGGGATTCCGGGGATCGCTGACGTATCGCCGCTCGACAGCACGACAGCGCTCGCCCTGACCGAGCTGCCACGCTCGATGATAGTGCTTGGCGGCGGCTACATCGGCGTGGAGCTTGCCCAGACTTTCGCACGGGCCGGTGTCGAAGTGACACTCGTGTTCCGCAGCCGGCTTCTGCCGGAGGCTGAACCCGAAATCGGCGCTGCGCTTGCCACCTATCTGGCCGATGAGGGGATTAAAATCGTCAGCGGCATTACCTACGAGTCCGCCCGCAAGACCGATGATGGTGGTGTTGCCCTCGCCATCGCGCGGGACGGACGTCCGGAAATCTTGACTGCCGAGCGGATTCTTGTGGCGACGGGACGCCGCTCGAACACTGAAGCCCTTGGGCTTGCTGAAACCGGTATAGACCTGACACCGGCCGGGGCCATCATCGTTGATGATCGCATGCGCACCTCGAAGGCGGGCGTCTATGCCGCCGGCGATGTAACCGGAAAAGATCAGTTCGTCTACATGGCCGCCTATGGCGCAAAGCTCGCCGCCAAGAACGCATTGAACGGCAACAGCCTGAGTTACGACAACACCGCAATGCCCGCCGTGGTCTTTACCGATCCGCAGGTGGCGAGCGTCGGCATGACCGAAGCGCAGGCGCGGGCTGCCGGACATTCGGTTCGCACCTCCGTCCTTTCCCTCGACAATGTGCCGCGGGCGCTGGCGGCGCGCGACACGCGCGGCCTGATCAAGCTGGTCGCCGACGGGTCAACCCGGAAACTCCTTGGCGCTCACATCCTTGCACCAGAGGGTGCTGACAGCATTCAGACGGCAGCCTTGGCCATCCGCTGCGGCCTGACGATCGATGATCTCTCGGAGACGATCTTTCCATATCTGACGACTGTCGAAGGTTTGAAGCTTGCGGCTCAGACCTTCGACAGGGATGTGAAAAAACTGTCCTGCTGCGCGGGGTGAGGCGAAAGGGAAACGGGTGCCTACTCAAGTCACGGCTTAAACGGAGCGGTCGCCCTCGATCCTGACACGCATGATGGTCTGGCGGCTGGTGTCAAATTTTCTGGCGAGTGCGGAAACGCTCATCCCGCCCGCCAAATCCGAGAGAACATCCAATTTCTGCTTCTCATTGAGCCGAGCGGGACGGCCGAGGGTCAGCGAGCTGATCGAGAAGGCCAAAGAAGAGAATGGCGTTATCCGAAAGTTGAAGCAGGTGACGATTGGTGACGGCGGAGACGTTCCGTCTTCAAAGCCTATATCGGTTTCCGCGCCGTCCCTCGTCGATCAAATGCTGGCTCAGGCCGAAGCCAAGACCGAACCCACTGTCGTAGTGGCTGACGGAGAAACGGCATCTGAAGCTGCATCGCAGCCCGTCATTAAGCCTGGCGGCATGGTGCCAACACAAGCTCCTTTCAGCTTCAGCACCCCCGAGGAATTGAAAGTCGCCCGTACGGTACTCAACGTCGTGATCCCTCAGTTCAGTACTAAGGTTTCCTCAATTGGTGACCTTAATGACCCCAAGGTGATCGAACGCATTGCTGATGCGGCAATCGCTGCGCAGAAGCCTGAAGAGGGGTTTATCCCGAGCATCACTAGGGAACAAGCAGTCGCCGTCGCCCAGGAACTCTGCAAGCACTACGTAGAGCGAACCCTTGCGATCCCTGCACTGACGATTACACCGCAACAGCAGGTTTCATTCGGATTTAGGCGCTTCGATCTGGATATGAAGAGCTGGAACTTTCAGCCGCTATCGCGCGAACTCATGATCCAAGTCCTGAGAACGGAGAAAACGTCGAGAATTTCGGGTGAGGATGAAGGGGATACCGCAAACCGTCTCGAAGATTACGTCGTTGCCAAGCTGATCGACTACTCTGAAATTGATTACGACGCTCATGCAGCTATTCTCTACGATTTAGCCGGACATTGCCTTGGCATGACCGCGCAGGACGCTGCGCGTTTGCTCTTCATCACCGTCAAAACGGTTGCGTGTGTGGATGACTGCCTGAAGGAGGCAGGCGCAGACGTGTCCACCATCGCCCGCAGCTTCGGCAAGACCGAGGCGCATGTTTACCGCCGCCTTGCGCTGGCAGCACTGCCCGCCGCTGTTCTGGACGCCTTGAAGACGGGACATATCAGCTACGGGATGGCAAAAGCCTTCACCGTGTCCCAGGACGAGGCTTTGACCTTGCAGTTTCTGGCCGAGGTGATGGGCCGCGACGTGTCCGAATACCGCATCAAGCAGGCTTTGCAGCCGGAAGCGATCAGCGGCTCCGACCGCCGCGCCCTGTTTGTCGGGCTGGACGCCTACACCGCCCATCCTTCTGCGACGAAGGTTCAACTGGCCCCGCTTCGGCGGGGCTTCTTTTTTGGCGGGGAATGATGACCTGGCGGTGGCGGCCGTCTGCGCCGTGACCTGCCACGGGTCTTTCATCCAGCCGCGACCGGAGTCCAAGGGTTGTTTACGCCGATTGGCGCAGGTT
>NZ_VDDD01000172.1 GCF_006151785.1 Paracoccus marcusii | reverse complement strand
TCCTAGAAAGGATGAATCACAAGCAGACCCCTATGAAAATCCCATGATTCCGGGTTTTGCAGAAACGCTCTAAGGCACACTGCATATGATCGCGCTTCGGGGCAAATAAAAGGGGCACAGGCGCCAGATCGGGCAAACCAAAGGTGGCATGTACACCACGCAGCACACTGTGGCGGATGCGAGGGCGGCCAATCGGATTCTTCATGTAGGCGGGTGAGGTGAGTGACTACGTCGGCGCGGCAGCTCTGCTAGGCAGCCTGCCGAAGGCGGGCTGGCTTCCAGTAGATTAGGGCTACCACGCCGATTAGTTAAGAAAAGCTCTGAGACACAAGAGGATAAAGGTCTGCATCCCCGGCCGGAAGTCTCGCAAGAAGGCCGTTGAAGACGACAAGCGGCGTTACAAACGGCGCAATCGCATTAAAATTACGTTTTGGCATTTCACAGAGTGGCAGCGTGTCGCTACGCGATACGATCGGTGCCCGGAAACGTTCCTCGCCACGATCATGCTCGCCGCAACCGTATAGTTCCGGCTGTAAAATTCGATGATTCTAGATACAATATTCTAAAATGTCATATCTTATCCATTTATGTTGATACCAAATTTAAAATTTGGTATCGAAGATAGGATTTACAGTAGAGCAGACACTATAATATTTGTAGCTCTTTAAAACGTGGCTCCCCTGACCCAGACTTTTCGCCAGATTGGAGACAAAGGAATAAGACTTCTCTGCCCTGTTAAAATTTTTTTGTTTGAGGCTGAAGCTCTAGCCTGGCGTCCCTTGGCTGGGTGAGTAGCTGATAACGATAAATACATCGAAGTTCACGGAGGCGCAGAAGGCGTTCATCCCGAAGCAGGGCGCGGAAGGCACGTCGGTTGCGGAGATCTTTCGCAAGGCAGGTATAGGGCAGTCGGTTTACCTTGCTTAGAGGAAGGAGTGTGGAGGTCTGCGACACGACGAGGTGCGCCGGCTGAAGCAGCTCGACGACGAGAACTCACGATTGGAGCATATCGCCGCGGACCTGCCCTTGGATCGTCAGATGGTCCAGAATGTTGTCCGACAAAATCTCTGCAGCCGGATCGGACGCGCGAACTGGTTCGTGAGATCTGCGCAAATTATGCTGTTTCAGTCCGCAGGGCGTGCAGTGTCCCGAAGTTTGACTGCTCGAGGTACCACGACTCATTCCGCCGCACCGATCCGGCAGAACTTAAACGGACGATTTGGGAGATCTGCGAAACGCGCTTACGCTAAGGCTATCGCCGCGCTTAAATCGTCTTCGACCGGAAAGGCTGGGTGGTCGAAGTGAAAATGACGTACGATGTATACAAAGCGTTAGGTTTGCAATTTGCCAAATAAGTCGCCGAAACGGCGGGTAGAGGCCAAGCTGCACGATGATTGGGCCGGGGCTGTCGGGCCGAAAGATGTGTGGGCATTGAAATGGAGCCAGACCAGAAAACAGCCCAAGGGACTGTGTCCCCGGCAAATGTCCATCACCTAGTATCCTTGGGTAAAAAGCTGCGGATCGTGAGCCTTATTGATACTTATTCCAGCTACTGCCGGCGACGGGCGTGCGGTTCCAGTATCGTATTTACTAAATTTTTCAACGCGTATGCCATCTAACAAATCCGCTGAGCTGTCGAGGTTTAAAAAATAAGATCTACATTATCGGAGTTAGTAACTCCCGGTAGAAAAATAACGAAATCAGCATTTCGATCACCGTTGACGTCAGCGCAAACATATGTGCCGCCATCCTCGCTTAAGAACCACAGGGCGTTTGCTTCTGGTCGCTGAGAGATTTTTAGCGACTGAAAACTTGGTCTGTTGATATTTGAGTCAATTGCGGATAGATCGATAATATCGACACCGGTTCTGAAGTCGTATACCTTATCAAACGCCCCTGGCTTGCTATCGCCGAGCTTAAACTGAAAGATATCTCTTCCGGGGCCGCCATATAGATGATCGATTCCCGCTCCGCCGCTCAGACGATCATTGCCCAAACCTCCGCGGAGAGTGTCATTGCCACCCTCCCCGTATAGACGATCATTGCCGTGTTGTCCGTGGATTAAGTCGTTGCCGATGCCCCCATATGATTGATCATCACCGTACCCAGAAAATAGCACATCGTTACCAAAGCCCCCGAATAGGTTGTCGTTACCCGCCGCACCAGCCAATGTATCGCTACCTAGCCCACCATAAATCTGGTCGTTCCCCCATCCTCCGTGGAGATAGTCGTTTCCTTGGTTGCCGCTAAGCCGGTCGGATCCATATCCACCAAAGATTCTATCGGAGCCGTATCCACCGTGGACAATATCTGAGTCGATGCCGCCAAAAATCGTATCTTGGCCCGATCCGCCTAAGATGCGATCGCTTCCAGCATCTCCATTTATAAAATCGTTACCATCTCCTCCATTAATTTCATCACTTCCTGCTCCACCATATAGGCGGTCAAATCCTGTACCGCCGTATATGACGTCGTCTCCCAGGCCACCAAAAACTATGTCATGCCCGTGATTTCCACTTAGCTCATCATCGCCAGCAGCACCGTAAATTTTATCATTTCCAGACATTCCGTAAATTTTATCTGAATGCACCGTGCCCCATAACTGATCAGCCGATGAACTCCCATAAACTACCTTTCCTTCTTCCAAAGGAGCTACGTTTGGGTCCTCATCAAGGTCTGAACCAATCCCGCCTACCGAATCAATAATTCTTGATAAATTTTCAAAATAAAAGGTTGTGGCAAACTTAGCCTCATTGGTAATTTTTACCGCCTCAGAAATCTGAAAGTCTGAGAAACCTTTGAGATACCTGTTAGACAAAGAATAACGTTCGGATTGCTGTAAAAAATCTATGTTATATAGGTATAGGTCAAACATTATGTTAGACGCCCCTGCGATCTTCACTTCTCCTCCGCCGGGCATGGAGATATACAGATCTGCACCATCTATCCGAGTTGCGTTTTGAAGCTCTACCTTACTTTTAAATGCACCTCCAAACGATATTAGGTCGCCAGACGCAAAGTCCAAAATATCTACATTTGCGTCTTGCATTACGATAAAGAGATCATTTCCTGCTCCTCCGACAGCGGTAGACTGAAGTCGGCCTTTGGCGGACGAAAATAAAAGCATATCGCTACCACGGCCACCCCAAACATTATCAATTCCGCCGTCTGATAAGATTAAGTCGCCGTGATCGCCGGCCAGAAGGATATCATTACCCTTTCCTCCGGCAATAACGTTTTTGCCGCCACTTCCGAATATCCTGTCATTACCAACATGGCCGTAAAGAACGTCATTTCCGTTTGCTCCCTGGAATGCGTCATTAACCATTCCTGTTCGTGGGTCGGTGACGTTGTGAGCGCCCTCTATAAAAAGATCTCGCTTACTATCTGAAATTACAACTACGACAATTTCGTTGGGCGCTAGCTCGCTGTCAAACGTGCCACCTGGTCCTGAAACGACTTTCATGTCGCCACGAGCATCAGCTATCTGTCCAGGTGAGGGAGTTTTGGACATAGACTCGTCGTACCAGGTACTATAAGGCGAATCTGCGGGAATAATGTGATACGTAGATACATGATAGTTGCTGGATATGCTGCTTAGATATATTGATGTATCTTCATCTGTTTGGTTGTAAAAGAATACTACTTTCTGATTTTTTTCTGAAAATCCGTTAGTCTGAATATCACCTGATTGCTCCACCCAGTCGGAAACTTCCGTGTTTTTTACAGAGCTCTTACCTATTAAATGTCTTTCAGCGATATCATAAAGCTGACCCATCGGAGTCGCAATTGTCACTATCGCTCCGCCATCGCTTTCGGACGGTGAAAATTTCGTGTCGTAGAATTTGTTCGATAGCCAATCATATGAAATTCCCCAATGATCGATCGCATCGACACCCGCATCGATCAGTTTTGAGAACGCATTGATCCATGCTGCAGCCTGTTGCGTTCCAACAGCTGTGTTTTCACCGATATTAAATTCTGATATAATAAGTTGAATGTTATCTGGAAAGCCGGTGGCTTCCTGAAAAACTCGCATTGGATTTATGGCCCAATTGATCTTGGAAGTTAGATCGTTAGCGTCTGGATAACTGTGCTGAAATATTGCACTTACTAATGCGCGGTTTTCAGTCGTTATCTCGTTGATAATTTCCAGTGAATGGCGGGGACCTACTGCGGTCCAGGTTCCGTCGGCATTTTGCTCCGCCTTCCATTGAACGCCAGCTTGTATTCCTATTCCTGGGCGATCATCTGCAGGACGGTCCCCCCATACCTCATTTATCATTCCATTTATTGCGGAAATCTCTGCGTTTGCTATTCTTCCATACTCGTCAGGCTGTAAAGATCCCCATTCTTTACTACCCCAATATTCATTACCAATTTCGAAATTATTTATCTTAACGCTCGGGTATTCGGAAAATGCCTTAGATAGCTCTGCAAGATATGCATTGAATCCTCGTGTATCGAAGTGCCCTTCAACTTTATCGTAAAATTGAAATGTCGGCGTTACAATCGATACCGATTTCCCGTTTTTTTCAGCGAAATCAAGCATTTCTCGAATAGTTAAAGTATATTTCTCGTCCTTTGGATCCATTGGTTTCCCAAACATACGGTGAAGGCCACCATTTTCCCATGTTTGAGCCTCCGTAACGCCCCCACCTGGAAATCGAATATTTGAAAAATCGATCTCCTCAAGCGTTTCATGGTAGGCGTCGCCATCAGTGAGACTATCGCGAGTGAGAACTACGTTTCCACCAAAGTGGCTATGTCTGATCTGCGCCATTTTAACCCTCTGTTCATTTCCTTTAACAAAGGGTTTTTTTATGCAGGATCAATTCCTAAATAATTAAAATTCTCTCCATGGGTCATCTACCCAATACTTTTGAAGGAAAATTTCAAGAAAAGTTATAATAAATTTTCTCATGCAAATAATAATTCCAATTAAACTACATTATCGTAACAATGCAAAAGGCAGCGACACCAAAAAGGTTGCGAATATATAATAGTATTAAATTTCAAATAGCGAATTTAGTGGGGCTGTAGACTGTCTATGGAATAAGAAATTTTCTTAAAAAAGGAATCCTTAACCTTTCGATGCGAGGGTCGCGGCAGGCCGGCGTAGGCCTGCGTGGTGATATGGTCGCCGCGGTAACGAGGCAAGCCCCGCCATCGGCGCGGCATTTTCGGGGCAAGACGTATGGCCAAGGCTGCGAACCTGACGGACGGGGCCCGGGAACTGCGCCAGGCGCGCGCCACGGGGTGGCCGCTGTTCCTGTCGGTGGGGGTCTTCTCGGCGGTCGTGAACCTGCTGATGCTGACCGGGCCGCTATTCATGCTGCAGGTCTATGACCGTGTGCTGGCCTCGCGCAGCGTCGAGACGCTGACCGCGCTGTTCGTGCTGGTGATCTTCCTCTTCGTGCTGATGGGTGCCATCGACATCATCCGCAACCGCGTGATGCAGCGGATCGCCGCGCGGTTCCAGGACCGGATGGAAGGTCGCGTCTTCGACGCCGCCCTGCGCGAGGGCGCATTGCGCGGCGACGAATCGGCCGCCACGGCGGGCGGGATGCGCGACCTGGATTCCGTCCAGCGGCTGATCGGGTCACCGGTCATGCTGGCTTTCTTCGACCTGCCCTGGGCACCGCTTTTCCTGGCGGCGGTCTTCATGTTCCACCCGGTCCTGGGCATCGTCGCAACCATCGGCGGCGGGATCCTGGTCGGCACCACGATCCTGAACCGCGTCCTGACCCGCGCGCCGCTGCAGGGTTCGGCCCAGGCCGGCGCGCAGGCGCAGCGCATGGCGGACCTCTATCGCGACGAGGGCGAGGTGATCGGCGCCCTGGGCATGCGCGGCGCCACCTTTGCCCGCTGGCGCCTGGCCCGGTCTGAATCACAGGACAATGCGGTCCGCGCCGGAGACCTGTCGGCGGGGTTCAGCGTCTTTTCGCGGACCTTCCGGCTGTTCCTGCAAAGCGCGATGCTGGCGGCGGGGGCCTGGCTGGTGCTGCGCCAGGAACTGACGCCCGGCGCGATGATCG